>CAXNGL010000042.1:0-14206 GCA_964201515.1 Burkholderiales bacterium | reverse complement strand
TTCAGCCTGGGCGGCGAGCACAAGCGCGTGCAGCAATTGATGGCCCGCTACGAGGATCTTCCGATCTCCCTGGCCGACGCGTGCCTGGTTCGCATGGCCGAGCAGATGCCCAGCTCACGCGTGATGACGCTGGACCGCGACTTTTCGATCTACCGCCGTCATGGCCGACAGCTCATTCCGTTGCTGGCGCCTTTTGCATGACCGGCTGCGGCTGAACGAATTGCCGCTTCAATCACCAGTCGTCGCTTGCGCCTATCATTGGAAACCCTGACATCGGGGCAAGACCGCCGGCCGCTTCATAAAGCCGGTCAATTCAAAGGAGAACACCGTGGGCAAGACTGGCGTTGACGACCTCGAGAACCTGAAACCACTGAAACTGGACCCCGAGGCCCGGGCGCACCTCCTCGCCACCCAGACCGAATGCACCTTCATCTTCGCCGCGGCCTCGGGTTGGCCGCGCGGCGTGATCATGAGCTTCATGCATGAGAAGGACAGCTTCTGGTTCGCGGCCACTTCCGATCGCGCGCATGTCAGCTCGCTTGCGGGTGACCCGCGCGTGAGCCTGGTGATCTCCAGCACCGGTACCGACACCACTGGCCGCCAGATGCTCGCCATCCGCGGCGTGGCCATTGTTCACAAGAGCGACGAGATGAAGAACTGGTTCCTCCCCCGCTTCGCGCAGCGCCTTGCTCCCAAGGACCCGGACAACTTCATCCGCCTGCTCAACAGCCCCAATCGCATGGTGATCGAAGTGAAGCAGGTGGCGGTGTCGGCCAGCCACGATTCACGCAAGATGCCCGGAGATGGGCGGGGGTTGGGAGTGAAGGCGAAAGACGAGTAAGAGCGACGTCAGCGCGAAGAAGTGCGGTTGCAACCGCGTCGCCCGGGCAGCTTCAAATTAGATATTCCCGCGGTCCAAATGCGCGAACCGGCAACACGTTGCCGTCCGCAATGCTTCGCCCCGCGTGATCGCCTACTGGGCAGTGATTCGCGCTTCGCGCACCACGCGACCGATGGTTTCGATTTCCTGCCGAAGCATCTGGGTGAACGCGGCGCGGCTGACCGGTCTGATCTCGAAGCCCAGTTTTTGCAGTTCCCGTCGGCCTTCGTCGCTGGACAGAATGGCGTTCACATCGGCGTGAATCTTGTCCAGCACGACCTCGGGGGTTTTCGCCGGCGCGAACAGGGCGTACCAGGGCGTTGAATCCGCGTCAAACCCCTGCTCCTTGAGCGTAGGAAGGTCCGGCAGATCGGAGATGCGCTGCGCGCTGGTCGCGGCCAGCGCAACCGCCTTGCCATCGCGCACGAACCCCATCACCGGCGGCGTGGTGCTCATGAAGGCATCGACGGTGCCGGACAGCATGGCCTGAATGGCGGGCGCATTACCGTTGAAGGGAATGTGCACCACGTCGATGCCAGCCACCAGTTTCAAGAGTTCGAAGGCGAGATGGGGGCTGCCGCCGATCGAGGTGGAGGCATAGTTCAGCTTTCCGGGATTGCGTTTTGCATGGCTGACGAAGTCGGCGGCAGTCTTCACACCGAGCCTGGGGCTTAGGATCAGAATCTGGGGCGTGGTCCCGACCAGGACAATCGGCGCAAAATCGCGCATCGTCTGGTAGGCCGGATTCTTCGCATTCAGGGCCTCGTAGCTGCCGTGCGATGCAGTCGTACCCAGCACCAGCGAATAGCCGTCCGGAGGTGACTTGGCCACCTGCCCTGATCCGATGCTACCGGATGCGCCCGGTCGGTTGTCGACAAGGACGGTTTGCTTCCAGCTCCTGGACAGATCCTGCGCAATGATGCGCCCGGCAAGATCGGTCGGCCCGCCGGGTGGATAAGGAATCACCATCCGCACCAGCTTGCCGGGGAAGGCATCCTGCGCCGCCGCCTGCGCCGCAACGAATGAACAGGCAACAAGGGCGGCTCCGATCAGACTGCGAATCAGTACAAGCAAGGGAATTCTCCTCTCATGGTCAGTTGAAAAAAACGCCGGAACGACTACCGCGGCTTGGCGAAGGCATGGTGAAAGCCTCACGATGTGGCGGCATACTTTTTGTCCGGCCGATGCTACATCATCAGTCTCGTCGTCCCAAGGCAGTACCTCCTGCAGCCCGTTGCAGCGTCGACCAGGCTTGTTGTGCCTAGGGGTACCGATAGCGCTCAATTGCCCATTTCCTGCCGTTATGGTGACAGCGCACGTCGAACAATCGGCATGACATCCCTCGCCAGCATCTCGATCGAGCGCAGCACCAGCCGCTGCTCCATGCCCATCCACTGCATGCGCGCGATCAGGCGGTTGCAGCCTGCCTCGCGGCCGAGGCGTATCAGGTCGCGCGCGCACTCCTCTGGCGAGCCGATGATGACGCGACCGTTGATCAGTTCTTCGAGCTCCAACTGCTCCTTGCCGGAACCAACCACCTTGCTGAACAGGCCCCACTGGCCGAAGAGCTTGTAGCTCGCGGCGAGCGCGGGTGCTGCCTCGCGGATGGCGGTCTCGCGGTCCGGCGCGACGATGATGTTGCGGATCAGCGGCAGCTCCATGGGTGGCGGCTTGCCCGCGGCAGCCAGCGCAGCGCGGTAGGCCTTGGCCTGCCCGATCACCACATCGTGCACCAGGTGCGCGGAGCTGACCCAGCCGTCCCCGAGTGCCGTATCGGACAGCCCCGCCACCCGCTCCACCGCCGCGGTGACGCTGCCGCCGAACCACATTGGGGGTCGCTGCCTGCGCGTGGGTTTCAGGGCCAGGGTGAGCTTGTCCGCCTGGAAATGCTTGCCCGTAAAGCTCACTTCGTCTTCGGTAAAAAGCCGGCGGATCAATTCGACGCCTTCGAGGAAACGGCCGATCCTTTGCTTGTGGTCGAGCCCCAGAATGCGCGACTCGTCCTGCTGCCAGCCGGGCGCCAAACCGAGAGTCAACCGACCGCCGCACATCGCGTCCAACAGCGCCGCCTGCTGCGCCACGTGCAAGGGGTGATACCAGGGCAGGATCAGCATGCTGGTGGAAAGGGCCATTTCCTCGTCCACTGCGGACAGGCGGGCCAGGGTCTCGAACGGCGGCAGCCAGGCCGAGGCCCCATAGGACATGTGCTGGCCGATGCTGATGCCGTCATAGCCCAGCTGCCGGGCCAGCCGCACCTGCTCGGCGTGCTCGGCGAGGCGGCGGCCGAGGACATCAGTCGGGCGGTGCTCCGTATTGATGAACAGGGTGAGTCGCATGCCCGTGATGGATTGGCTGTGCTGGGAGTTCGATGAGGGTTGCACTGATGATAAACGAGCTTTCCTGTCCCTACCGATTCGGCGCCAAAGCCCGCCGCTCAGTAGAATACGCGGGGCGACAACGCCATCGGCATCCCATACAACCTGGCCCCTGTCGGCATCGAACAACCCATACGAGAGAAATCCAACCCATGAACAAGTTCTCCATCAGCATCGTCATCGCAATAGTTGCCGCGTCGTTCCATGCATCGGCAGCCGAGCCCAAGGTGGCCAAGACCGCTTCAGGCATCGAAATTACCACCCTCAAGGAAGGCACGGGCGCGAGTCCCAAAGCCAGCGACACCGTCAAGGTGCACTACCGCGGTACGCTCATGGACGGAAAGGAGTTCGACAGCTCCTACAAGCGCGGGCAGCCCGCGACCTTCGCGCTCAACCGCGTGATCCCCTGCTGGACGGAGGGCGTGCAGACCCTCAAGGTGGGCGGCAAGGCCAAGCTCCTCTGCCCGGCCAATCTCGCCTACGGCAAGGGCGGCGTCCCGGGTACCATCCCGCCGGATGCGACGCTGGTGTTCGAAGTGGAACTTCTTGAAATCGCAAAATAAGACGATGTGCTGGAACTGAAACACATCGACCTCTCGGGCGACCCTGCGGCCGCGCGCTACGTCAAGACAGAAATCGTCTCAGTGGCCTTTGCGCTGGAGGCGGGCGAACTCGCAAGCCTCGAAGGCCCCAACCGCTATCGAGCGGGCGACGCGCTGATCAGCGGGTCCACCGGCAGCCGCTGGAGCGTGTCGCGTGAGCGCTTCGATGCGAAGTACGAGCCCGTCGCCCCGATAGCGGCCGGCGTGGATGGGCGCTACGCGGCGCGACCGGTGCCGGTGTTGGCAAAGCAGATATCCGAACCTTTCACGGCGGCACGCTCAGCCGGCGGCGACATGCTGACGGGAAATGCGGGCGATTGGCTGCTGCAATATGGGTCGGGGGATTTCGGTGTCGCCGAGCAGCGACGCTTCGCCGCCATTTATCGGAAGGTGGATTGAGTTGCATCGAAGCTCTCGGCGCGCGCCGTTCCTATCGATGACGGATCAGACCGGTCCTGCGTTGCGATGAAGCCGCTGCAAATTCTCGTTGCCCTCGTGTCGATGTCCTCAATCGGCTCGTCCACCGCGCGCTTCGCGGTGCTGGTGTGCGCGGCCCAGGCCGGCGCGTCGCCGGCAACGGTGGGGCTGTTGGCGGCGCTGTACGCCGGAGTCGGCTCGCTCGCATCGGTGCCGGCCGGCCGGCTGATTGATCGCCTGGGTGTCAGGACGCCGCTGCTTTACGGCGCTGCCCTGCTGGCCTTCGGGGTGAGCCTCGGCGCGGTATGGCGCGGGATGCCGATGCTGGTGGCCGTCATTGCCCTAACAGGCATCGCCTTTCACGTCATGATCATCGGCTTCGGCCGCCTGGCCGGCGATCTGGCGACGCCCGACCGTCGCGCCGAGGCCTTCGGCATGCTCGGCTTCGGTTATTCGATCTCGCTGCTGGCAGCGCCGCTGATCGCGGGATTCGCCATCGATCTCATCGGATTCACCTGGTCGTTTGTCCTCTTCGCCCTGATCCCGCTCGGCTCCTTCTTGATGGTGTACACCGATCGCCTGCCCTGGTCGCCACCGGCAGCGGCGCGCAGCGCCGTTGCGGGCCCGAGAACGCGCGTCGATCAGGACACGGCGGGAATCCCCCCGCGCAGCGGTGCGCTCGGCCTGTTGCGCTCCCCGGCCCTCAGGCGCCTGTGGGCGTGCTGCATCGCGTTCGAAGCGGGGTGGATGGGCTTTACCTTCATGCTGCCGATCGTCGGCACGCAGCTTGGGTTCAGCGCGTCGCGCATCGGCCTCGTTGCCGGCGCCGCTGGCTTCATGCTCTTTCTGACCCGCGCCTGCATGACACCCTTGCTGCGTCGCTTCACGCCCTGGCAGTTGCTGATCGCCGGACTCGCAATCGGCGGTACCGGATTCGCAGGCCTGGGCTTTGCCGATGAATTCCTGTGGATGGTGGCAGGCGCCGGTTTGATCGGATTGGGGCAAGGCGCCTGCAGCCCCATGGTGACGGCACTGATCTATGAGAACGCCCCGGTCCACGAAAAAGGCGAGGCGATCGCGATGCGCACCATGATCAGCAGCGCATCGCAATGCACGGCCCCGCTCGTCGCCGGCGCAATCAGCGCCGCCATGGGCGCCATGCCAGTGTTCCTTGCACTCGCGGCGGGAATGCTGGGAACCGCGTTGTCATCGCGCCGGCGCTGGCGAGCACGGAGGAAGCAATCCTGAACAGATTCCTATTGCCGCCCGATGCCTGCTGAGTCAACCAGCTTGTTCATCAGCGCGATTTCGTCGACCACCCGGCGCTACGTTTCTTCGACCGACCATGATGGCAGTGTGCGGTTCTCCGAGACATGGCGCATATCTGAAACCACCAGGGGCAGTTATTGCGAGTGGCGCTACCATTCCGGTTCCTCATGGAATCGAACATGTCGTCGCTGAAGGGGAGATGGCTCTGCTGATCGGCGAGAAGGCTCGCCATGTCAAGGCGGCTGATGCACACCACTGTGTGCGTGGCGTGTTGTGCGCCAACGACGTGACGGCGATCGATCTGTTCCGGCCGAAAGTGGATGGTGGCCTCGTCCTTGCCAAAGGACTTGCCAAAGGACTTGCCAAAGGACTTGACGGATTCTACCCTCTTGGCCGCGACATCGCGCCATTCGATGTCCTTGAGCGTGGCGTGATGCTGAAGTCCTACGTGAATGGAAAACTGCAGGGCGAAGGCAACACCAGGGACATGACTTTTTCGGCCTGCACCGTGATCGCCTTTGTCACCCGCTGGTGCACACTCTCGCCAGGTGACGTGATCCTGCTTGGCACTCCCGGCGCCTGCCGCACTCAGCCCGGAGATGAAGTGAGAATCGAGTCACAGGGGATCGGATCGGCCAGCAACATGGTGGTGTGGCAGTAACCTGCGCGTCAGCGAATCATCACCGCCGCCCTGCCGATCACTTCGCCCCGCTCCACGCGTGCGTGCAAGGCCTCGGCATCCTCCAGCGGGCAGATGTCGGTGACTAGCGGCCAGACCTCGCGACGGGCAACCAGGTCCAGCGCCTCGATGACTTCCGAGCGCGTGACGTAGCGGCTGCCCAGCACGGACTGCTCGTACTTCAGCAGCTGCTCAGCCGACACGGGGAAATTCTGTCCCGATCCGCCCAGAGTGACCATCCGCCCGCGGCGCCCGAGCGACCTGCACGCCGCCTCCAGCGTGACCTGCGCCGACACATAGTCGATGGCGACATCCACGCCGCGGCCCCAGGTGAGGTCCATGAGCTGTTCGACGACGTTGCCCGTCGATGCATCGACAACCTCATCGGCGCCGGCCTTGCGGCAGGCATCGAACTTGGCGGAGGCGGTATCGACTGCGATCACCCGGGCGTGTGCCCACTTGGCGAGCATCAGCTGGTGGATGCCGAGGCCGCCACCCGCGCCGAACACGGCCACCGTTTCGCCGGGCTTCACCTCGGCTCGTCGCAGCACTTTGAGCGGCGTGGCAAGTGCATCAGTGATGACGCCGATCTCGGCGGGATGCGCCTTGTGGTCCAGCGCTTCCGGCAGACGGATGTAATTGCGCGCGGGCAGCTTGATGTATTCGGCATAGCCGCCGTCACATTCGCGCCCGACATTGCCGCCGAGGTTCTCGCACAGGGGCTCGAGCTTGTCGAGGCACCAACGGCAATGCCCGCAGTCGAGGTAGAAATACGCGGTCACTGCGTCGCCGATCGCCAGTCCCTGGACGCCCGCGCCGATGGCGACAATTTCACCGGTGATCTCATGCCCGATGATGCGCGGGAACTTTGCCTTGGTGCGGCCGGCTTTCACGTGCTGGATGGTCAGCCCCGAGCCGCAGGCCAGCACCCGTGCCACCGCTTCGCCCGGGCCGGGGACGGGGTCGGGCATGTTGACCAGTTCGAACGGCGTATTGGGTGCGCGAAGAACGAGGGCTTTCATGATCGCTATCGCCTTTCCATCTAGAAACGTCGCACCTGCTTCCAGAACACCGCGACCAGCACGGCGAATGCGCCGGCACCGATTGCGCCGGCCGCCAGTGCCTCGCGCACTCCCAGCCACTCGGTGGTGAAACCGAGGAAGGCGCCGCCCAGCGAATTCGAGCTGACGGCAGCAACGAACAGCACGCTCATCACCCGGCCGCGCACATGGTCGGGGGCAAGCGTCTGGAAAGCCGTCATGCGCACCGACATGCTCATGGAGTCAAGGAAGCCGAGAAGGGCGACGAGTACCAGCGCCATCGGCAGCCAGGTTGAGTAGGCGAAGAGATACAGCGCCACGGCGTGCAGCAATGTCACCACCAGGAGGACCAGTCCCCTGCGCTGGATGTTGCCAAGCATCAGGATGCCCACGAAGCCGAGCAGCGCCCCGAAAGCGGGAGCCGACAGCAGCGCACCGAGGCCCGCCGGCCCCACCTGCAGGACGTCCTTGGCGAACACCGGCATCATGGCCGGGTAGAAGCCGAGCAGCATGGTGACCGTATCGAGCAGGGTGAAGGCGAGCAGCGCGGGAGTGCGCAGCACGAATGCCACCCCGTCGAAGAGGAATGCAAGGTTCAGCGGCGGCCGGCTGCGGTGCCTGTCTTCGCGTACATGCAGCATGCTGAGAAAAATGAGCGCAGGGACCAGCAGCGCGGCATTGGCCGCATACACGGTGCCTGCACCCAGCACCTGGATCGCGCCCCCGCCCAGCAACGGCCCGATGAGCTGCGCCGCTTGCGAGGTACTCGCGCGCAGTGCCGTGGCGTTCAGGAGGTCTTTCTCCGGCACCAGTTTCGGGATGAGCGCCTGTTGCGCCGGATGCGTGACGCTGTCGAGCAGCGCGCAGGTGAAGGTCACCGCATAGATATGCCATACCTCGATGTGCCCCGAGAACGTGAGGATGGCGAGCAGCAGCGCGAGCGCAGCCTCGAGCGCAACCACCACCTGCAACAGCCGGCGCCGGTCGAACAGGTCCGCGAGGCTGCCGCCAACGAGCCCCATCACCAGCGCCGGGATGCCCTGGAAGAGGAAGGTCAGCCCCAGCAGGCGCGCATCACCGGTGATCTGGTAGACCTGATAGGCATTGGCGACGTTGCGCATGCCGCTGCCCACGAGGATCAGCGGATGGGCGGCGAACAGGAGGCGGAAATCCCGATAGGCTAGTGCTGCGAGTGGCTTGGCTTTGATCGTGCAGTCCTGCGGTCGAATGAGGCGATTCTCGGTGGCGAATCCGGGGATGATATTGCAATTCCCGAAACGACCACGGCTCGGACGCGGAAGATTCACCGATAATGGTTCCTGCAAACCACCCTACGGAGCATTCCATGGCGGGATCCAGCCTGTTGGCACTGATCGACGACATCGCCAGCATCCTCGACGATGTGGCAGCGATGAGCAAGGTGGCGGCCAAGAAAACCGCCGGCGTACTGGGTGACGACCTGGCACTCAATGCCCAGCAGGTGGCGGGGGTCAACGCGGATCGCGAACTGCCGGTGGTGTGGGCAGTGGCACGCGGATCCATGGTCAACAAGGCCATTCTTGTTCCCGCCGCACTGGCCATCAGTGCCTTCATCCCCTGGGCGGTGACGCCGCTCCTGATGCTGGGCGGCGCCTACCTCTGCTACGAGGGCTTCGAGAAACTGGCGCACCGATTTCTGCATGGCGAGGCCGAGGATCGCGCCCGCCTGGACGCGCTGGAGGCGGCACTGGCCGATCCAGCGGTGGACGTCGCTGCGGTGGAACGAGAAAAAATCAAGGGCGCAATACGCACGGACTTTGTGCTTTCAGCCGAGATCATCGTCATTGCGCTGGGCACGGTGGCCGATGCCGGGTTTGGCCAGCAGGTCATGGTGCTCGTAGCGATCGCGCTCCTGATGACGGTAGGCGTATACGGGCTGGTGGCCGGCATCGTGAAGCTTGACGATGCCGGCCTCGCCCTAACGCACTCGGCAGGCTCTGGAATGGCCGGCCGCCTGCAGCGCGGGTTGGGGGAGGCAATGCTGCGCGCGGCACCGCTATTGATGTCGTTTCTGTCCGTCGCCGGCACGATCGCCATGTTCATGGTGGGCGGAGGCATCCTCGTCCATGGCGTGCCGGCGCTGCAGGAAGGCCTGCATGCCACCGCACACCTTCTCGGCGGCGTCCCCGCAATGGGCGGCATACTGGAAATCGTTGCGGGTTCGCTGCTGGATGCCTTGGCCGGCGTGGTGGCAGGCGCACTGGTGCTGGGCGCCGTGCTGGGCGCACGGCGGGTGATGGGACAATGAGGACGAGGGGTTTCTTGCTCCGGCTTCCCGGGGAAGTTCGACGCGCAATGGCGATTGGATTTTGCACCCAGTCCACCCGTGTGCAGGTGTCCTGGGCCAGGGATATCATGCAACGCAGATCACACAGGCGATACAAGGATTCATAGGCGCATTGAAGTGTTTGCAAAGGAATACCAACGCAGCGCGTGAATGACGATCCGATGCAAGCCAGGTTGCGTCGTAGTGCGTGCCACGAACCGGTGACGGTCCGACTCTTGAGGAGGAATCATGGGTAAGGTTGTCATCAAACAAGCTGCGCAAGCACCCACCGTCCCGTTCGCCGATGTGGCAGGCGCAAACACCCAGGGAACAGTCCAGACCAAGGCCGTCATCAAGGGCGCGAATCGGCCGTTGTACCTGTGGCAGCACGACATGCAGGCCGGTGCCGGGCTCGCCTTCGACAAGCCCTATGTCGGTCATGTGCTCTTCGTCCTCTCCGGGGCGATCGAAGTCGATGGCAAGCCGGCGGAAGAAAACGGCACGGCGTGCATCGAGCATGGCGCGATGGCCAAGGTCCGTGCAACGAAAGACACTACGCTTTACCACTTTCATGAGAGCGGGCCGCGCCATGTGTCACGGCCGGGCGGCCATGTGCATGTCTCGGGGGCAAAGGGTATCCTGCAAGCGCGCCACGCACACGCCCTATGGCTTCGGCGCCCCTGACGCCGGGCTCACCTTCATCAATTTCCGCGCGGCCGAATCCTCCAACGTGCAGATGCTGCCGGAAGGCGAGCAGCCGCCGTACAACGAGCGGGATCACTTCAAGGCGAATGCCGTCGCGTCCTGAGCCTACTCGACGCCACCTGCTACAAGGCCTTGTCGAGGAGCTCCTGGATGATCAGTTCTTCGGTCTGCCAGACCACGCGACCGACTTCCTTGGCACCCTTGAACATGATGAGCGTGCTGCGGTCACGGGCGCCGAACTGCTTCATGACGTCCTTCTGCGTGTCGTAGTTGACGCGAAAAAAGGCGATGCCGGCGTACTGCTTTTGCTTCGAGAGTTTCGCCACGACCGTGGCTTGCGCTTTGCAGGTGCTTCACCAACTGGCGTAAACATCCACCATGACAGACTTGCCGGCCGCTTGCGCAGCGCGGAAGGCCTTGTCTTCAAAGGCAAGGGGCTCGGCGGCCTGCGCCATGTGGGCGAACGGGGCTGCAAGGGCCAGCGCAAATACCGCCAATCTGCGGCGCTGCATGTTGGGCATGACACGACTCCTTCGGGTTGATTGGAACGTTGTTCTCTAGCGCGTGATTCGGTTATTTCGGGCGGCCTTAAGGCGTATACACCGGGGACGGGAATTTAGTCCCTGGCTTGCGCTGCCGGCCTATTCTGGAACGATGCCCGCCATGCCGGCGTACTTCGTCCAGCGCTCGGTTTCCGCCTTGAAGCGATCAGCCATCTGCTCCGGGGTGCCAAGTTGTGTTTCGAGCGACATGGCTTCGAACTTGGATTTGACGTCCCCGTCCACAGCCGCGCGCCGAATCGCTTCATTGAGCTTGAGAATGACATCCCGCGGAGTGCCGGCCGGCGCAAAGGTCGCGAAGATGCCCAGGATTTCGTAGCCATTCAGCCCGGCCGCCTCGGCGACGGTCGGCACCTGGGGCAACAGAGACAGGCGGAATCCGCTAGTCACGGCCAAAGCCCGCACCTTGCCCGACTTGATGTGGGGCGTCGCCACCACAGGATCCGATATATACATGCCCACCTGGTCTCCGAGCAGGTCGGTCATCGCCTGCGGTGAACTCTTGTAGGGTACGCCAAACAGCTTGATGCCTGCCATGGCCGCCATCATCTCGGTGGCAAATTTCGACACGGTATTGGGCCAGGCGTAGTTGAGTTTTCCCGGATTGGCCTTGGCGTACGCGATCAGTTCGGGAAGCGTGCGTAGCGGCGAGGATGCGTTGACACACACTACCTGCGGCAGCACACCGAGAAAGGAGATCGGCGCAAAATCCCTCTCGGGGTCATAAGGTACGTTCTTCATGATTGACCGGATTGCCGAATTCGTGGTGTTGGTACCCACGAGCACGGTATAGCCGTCCGGCGCGGCCCTCGCTACCGCGGTGGCCGCAATGGTGCCATTGGCCCCGGGGCGATTGTCGATGATCACGGGCTGGCCCAGGTAGTCACTGATCTTCTGGCCAAAGATCCGTGCGATGGTGTCGGTGCCACTACCTGCGGCGAACGGCACCATGAACCGAATAGGCTTGCTCGGATAGCCCTGCGCCTGCGAACGAACGCCCGCAGGGAGCAGCAGCGTTGTCATGGCAGACAGGCCACCCACCACGATGCGGCGCCGCGCAGCTTTTGGTTTGATCATGTCTTCTCCTTGGTTAACTTCTTTCCCAGTTCACTTCACGCTGAGTCCACTTCCCGCTCAACTCACCCTTGTCTTCGTTGACCGCCTCTTTCATCACGCGATTCGCGGCGCGCGCCGATTTTAATACCGATTGGGCAGCCAGCTTCACACCGCAGCACCGGCAAGGTTTCCCTCCTTGATGGCGGTAGGCAGGTAACGCGGGGAGTTCGCATCCCCGACGATGCGCACACTCACGCCCTTGGCGCGGAGCTCATCGTAGAGGCTGCGGTTGGAGCGGTTGGGCGAAACGTATACCACGGTATCTGCAGGCACCGTGACAAGCTGCTTGCCCTCTGCCTTCAGGTAAGTTGGCGCGATGATCGCGGCGCCCTTGCCGATCGACACTGCGCGCATGCGCGGATGAAAATCGAATCCGCCACGCTCCTTCATGCGCTGCAGGGCGGGCTCGACCATGAGCGCAGTCTCCATCTGCGGCGCCAGCCCGGTGTGCCGGGTGATGAAGGTGACCGACAGGCCGCGTGACTGCAACGTCTCCGAGACGGCAATGGCCTCGAAATGGCCTGTCTCGTCGATGACGAGCGCGGTGCGCCCGAGCTTGCGCCGCTCATCGAGGAACAGGTCCCACGACGACAGCACATGCGGCTGGTCGATGCCGATGATGGGCTCGCCGGGATTGGACACCTGTATGCCGTCCATGCGCGGCGTGGAGCCGGTGGCGACGATCACTTCGTCGGCATCCTCGGCCAACGCCTCGTCGGCTTCCATGTAAGTGGAAAGCTTCACATCGACGCCCAGCCGGTACACCTCCTGCTCCAGCCACACGATGATGTCGCGCATGGTGGCGCGCGTAGGAGCCCGGCTCGCCAGCTGTATGCGCCCGCCCAGCGCCGGCTCAGCCTCCACCAGCGTCACCTTGTGTCCACGCGTCGCCGCCACGCGGGCGGCTTCCATCCCCGCGGGCCCGCCGCCGATGACGAGCACGCGCTTCGGTGACGACGTTGCCTTGTGGGTGTGATCGCCCAGCGTGCGCTCCCAGCCGGCGCCGGCATTGACCGTGCAGGCCAGGCGCGGATTGACCGCCTTGGTGCCGGCAAGGCACCCCTGGTTGCAGGCGATGCAGGGGCGCACCTGCTCCGGGTGGCCGGCGATGGTTTTCTTGATGATCCAGGGATCAGCGATATGGGCGCGCGTCAGCGCCACCATGTCCGCGTCGCCGGCGCGAATGATGGTGTCGGCCTCCTCGAGCGTGCGAAAGCGCCCGGTCACGAGTGAAGGAACCTGGGCCAGGCGCGTGATGGGCGTGGTGTGATCCAGCTCGTAGCCGACGGGCTCGTGCATGCCGCCGATCATCTTCGGGTAGGCCTGCTTGCTGCCGAAGGACACGTCGAGCATGTCGATCAGGCCACGCGCCTCGAGCATCGCGAGCAGGCGCGTGTTGTCCTCGACGCCGGCGCCCCCGGCGGTGTCATCGGGCGCAATGCGCACGCTTACCGCCATGCTCTTCGACACCGTGGCACGAATGGCGGCCAGCACTTCCAGCGTGAAGCGGGCACGGTTCTCGAATGAACCGCCGTAATCGTCTTCGCGCTTGTTGGTGTTGGGCGACAGGAACTGCTGCAGCAAGTAACCGTGCGCCGCGTGCACCTCGATGCCGTCCAGGCCCCATTCCTGGCACTTCTTTGCCGTGTGGGCAAAGGCTCCCACGATCTCGTCGATCATCATTTTCGTCATTGCGATGGGCACCACGCCGATCACCGGGCCCGGTTCATCTGACGGTGACCAGGGCGGCGAACCGTCGACCGGTAAAGTGTGGTGCCCGCCATGCCAGATCTGCTGGAATACTTTCATGCCCAGCGGTTTCAGCTTCTCCATCATCCGGCTCAGGCCCTCGCCATGCGCGGAATTGAAGACATTGAGCGACATCGGCGACGTCGGGTGCACGCCCATGATCTCGAGGATGGCCAGGCCGACGCCGCCTTCTGCGCGCAGGGCATGGAATGCCGTCAGGTCCTCGAACGAATGGAGCGCGAGGCGCGTGCCGTGCGCCGTGCGTGCCACCCGATTGCGCAGCTCGATGGGGCCGACCTTGATCGGCGTCAGTACATGGGTCAGGGACACTGGAATTCCTCGAAAATCTTGCATTTATTGATGCAGGACTCCATTCAATGTCCCATGGCGTTCAATCTTGAGTAGCGTTGCGGTACATCCGCCGACAATCCGGCGCATTGCCGGGAGATTATCACCTGTATTGCTGCCCGACCTCCGGGGCCTTTCTTGATTTAGTGTGGGTGGACTCG
>CAXNGL010000041.1:0-14302 GCA_964201515.1 Burkholderiales bacterium | reverse complement strand
GGAGGTCAACTGTGGCGTAGCCCCAACAGCCCCCCAACCTATAATGTGCACCCGTTTCATCCTGCCGGGTTGAAGTACTAGAAAAGGGCAAGAATGTCTCTGCGCTGGCTCGTTTTCCCGGTAATGCTGCTGGCCAGCCTAGCCATTGTCGGCCTGGCTGTAGGGGGTTTCGTTCTCCTGCTAGCCTACCCCAACCTGCCCTCCATAGAGGCGCTGAGCGACTATAAGCCCAAGATCCCCCTTCGCATCTACACTGCAGACGGCGTGCTGATCGGCGAATTCGGGGAAGAGCGGCGCTCCGTTGTCAAGATCACGGAGGTTCCCGCCCTCGTCAAGAACGCCATCATTTCGGCCGAAGATGAGCGCTTTTACCAGCACCCCGGCGTAGATTACGTCGGCGTCTTCCGGGCAGCGTACTCCAATGTCGTGACGGGAGGCAAACGCCAGGGAGCATCGACAATCACGATGCAGGTGGCGAGGAACTTTTTCCTGTCCTCCGAGAAGACCATGATCCGCAAAGTCTATGAGGCCTTGCTCGCTTTTCGCATCGAAGCCAGCCTCTCCAAGGACCAGATTCTCGAGGTCTATATCAACCAGATCTACCTCGGGCAGCGGGCTTACGGGTTTGCAGCGGCAGCGCAAATCTATTTCGGCAAGACCTTGCAACAATTGTCACCGGCTGAAGCAGCCATGCTGGCGGGTCTGCCCAAGGCACCCTCGCTGTACAACCCGGTGGTCAACCCGAAACGCGCCAAACAGCGCCAGCTGTACGTGTTGCGCCGCATGAATGAACTCGGGTACCTGGATGCGACGCAGGTGGCCGAGGCGCAAAAAGCCTCACTGGTCGTCAAGCGCGAGCTCAATGACTACGCAGTGCATGGCGAATATGTCGCCGAAATGGTGCGCCAGATGATCTTCGAGCGCTACCCCGAGGAGATCTATACAAAGGGTTTCCGCGTCTATACGACCGTGATGAAGGAGGAACAGGAAGCCGCCTACCTGTCGTTGCGCAAGGCCTTGCTCGAATACGACCGTCGTCACGGTTACCGCGGCCCGGAAGGTTTTGTCGAATTGACCGAGGCCACCGACGAGGCGTATGACGAAGCGCTCTCGGACTATTCGGACAGCGACGATATCCTGCCCGGGCTGGTGCTTGAGGCCAACGCGCGACAGGTCAAAATCTATCACCGCGGCGGCGAAGCCATCACCATTACCGGCGAAGGCCTGAAATTTGCCGCGCGCGGGCTCGACGAAAAGACCGCACCGAACAAGCGCCTTCGCCGCGGGGCCATCGTTCGAATCATGAAAGACGACAAGGGCGCCTGGCAGGTCGTGCAGCTGCCTGACGTCGAGGGCGCCTTCCTCTCCGCCAATCCGCAGGATGGCGCCATCAAGTCCCTGGTCGGCGGCTTCGATTTCAACCGCAACAAGTTCAACCACGTGACGCAGGCCTGGCGGCAGCCCGGATCGGGCTTCAAGCCGTTCATCTACTCGGCGGCGCTGGAGAAGGGCTTTACCCCGGCCACCGTGGTGAACGACGCGCCGGTGGTGGTCGATCCGTTTCTCACCGGCGGGCAGGTGTGGGAGCCCAAGAACTATGACGGCAAGTATGAGGGGCCGATGCGCCTGCGCACCGGCCTGGCCAAATCGAAGAACATGGTGTCGATCCGGGTGCTGCAGTCCATCGGCACCCAGTATGCGCAGGACTACGTCAAGCGCTTCGGATTTGATGCCGAAAAACACCCCCCTTACCTGACCATGGCCCTGGGCGCGGGCTCGGTGACGCTATGGCAGATGGTGCGCGGCTACAGCGTGTTCGCCAACGGCGGCTACAAGGTGGAGCCTTACATCGTTTCCCGCATCGTTGATGACCGCGGAACGGTTCTCGCCCAGGCGCAGCCGCAAGTGGCCGGGAATGAGGCGCTGCGCGTGATCGACGCCCGCAATGCGTTCCTGATGGACAGCATGATGCACGACGTGGTTCGCTCCGGCACCGCCGCGCGCGCCATGTCGCTGGGACGTCATGACCTGGCTGGCAAGACCGGGACCACCAACGATTTCATCGACGCCTGGTTCAATGGCTACCAGCCGACGCTGGTGGGCATCGCGTGGGTGGGATTCGACCAGCCCAAGAAGCTCGGCAACGGCGAGACCGGCGGTTCGACCGCACTGCCGATCTGGATGGGCTACATGAGCAAGGCGCTGAAGAACGTGAGCGAGTCCTTCATGCCGGTTCCCGAAGGCATCGTCAGCGTGAAGGTCAATGAGGCGGGCCGGCAGTCGCCGGATGGCAAGCCTGAATTCTTCCTGCGCGAAACCCTGCCCCCGGAGGCGGGCGCTGCGGAGTCGTCCGCCAAGACCCCGGATGAGGTCAAGAGCCAGGTCTTCTAGGCGGACCAGCGCTGCTGGAGGGACCGCGCGGCTTGCTACGCAAGCTCAGCCGCGCTGCTGGAGGGACCGCGCGACCTGATACGCAAGCTCAGCCGCGCTGCTGGAGGCAGTCGTCTGCCATGATCAACCGGGAGCGGATTACGCGGCCCCGGGCAGCTGGACCGGCTCCCCGGCGCATGCGGTGATAAGTTCAGACAGGGCCCGGCGAAGTTCGCGGCCGTCCCTGGAGTCCAGCCACCGATCTCCAACCCGCCGGAAATGAAATCCCCCCATCTTGGCGGCAACCCAGATCTCCCGCGCCGCCGAATGCCGGTTGATCACCATGCGCGTGCCGTCCTGAAAACCGACTTCAAGCACGCCGCTGGCCTTGAATTCGGCATCGCAATCGACACCGCTGTCGTCGATCGCCTGCGCGATCGCCTGCAGTTCGGCTTCCGCGATCGCGTTGAAAGTGTTCTCGTCCATCACCGTGCTAACATCCTTCGCCATTCATGAGCATGAACATGCCGCGCATAATTTCACTGTTGTTGTCCCTGTCTGTCGTTGCCCTCGCGCTGCAGGGTTGCGGCAATAAAGGGCCACTCTACCTGCCGTCGGCGCAGTCTGCGGCCGCGCCCGAGAATAATCAATCACCGGCAAAAAAATAGCCCAGCATGACGGCGTTCAGCTTCAAGGCAGGGACACTTCACGCGGAATCGGTTCCGCTTGAGCGTATCGCCCGCGATTTCGGCACCCCTTGCTACGTCTATTCGCGCGCCGCCCTCAGCGGCGCCTTCGACGAGTTTTCCATGGCCTGCGCGGGCCGCGACGTGCTGGTCTGCTATGCAATGAAGGCCAATTCGAACCTGGCGGTCCTCAACCTGTTCGCGCGACTGGGCGCGGGTTTCGACATCGTCTCCGGCGGAGAGCTTGCGCGGGTGATCGCCGCCGGCGCTGACCCGCGCAAGGTGGTGTTCTCGGGCGTGGGGAAAACCGAAACCGAGATCCGCGCCGCCCTCAAAGCTCGCATCCTGTGCTTCAACGTCGAGTCCGAAGAGGAACTGGAGCGCATCTCGCGCCTCGCCGCAGGGTCCCGCCGGACCGCTTCGATATCCCTGCGCATCAATCCGGATGTGGACGCCAAGACCCATCCCTACATTTCAACCGGCTTGAAGCAAAACAAGTTCGGCATCCCGCATGAAGACGCGTTGCGGCTGTACAAGAAGGCGGCCGGGCTTGCGGGCATTCGCATCGCGGGAATCGACTGCCACATCGGCTCGCAACTGGTCGAGGTCGCACCCTTTATCGCCGCGGTTGAGCGCATCCTCGACCTGATCGACCGTCTTGCGCGCAGCGGCATTCGCGTCGATCACCTCGATCTTGGGGGCGGGCTCGGGGTGCGCTACAAGCGCGAAGCCCCTCCTGCAATCGGCGAGTATCTGGCGGCCCTGTTCAAGCGCATCGGCCGGCGCAAGCTCAAGATCCTGTTCGAACCCGGCCGCGTGTTGGTGGCCAATGCCGGTATCCTGCTGACGCGCGTGGAGTACCTCAAGCACAACGAGGCCAAGAATTTTGCCATCGTCGATGCTGCGATGAACGACCTCATGCGCCCCGCGCTGTATTCTGCCTGGCATCGCATCGAGGCGGTCAAGCCAGGCAACTCTGCCGCATCAAACTACGACGTGGTCGGGCCGGTCTGCGAAACAGGCGATTTTCTCGGCCGCAACCGCAAACTGTCGATCGCCGCAGGCGACCTGCTGGCGATCCATTCCGCGGGTGCCTACGGCATGAGCATGAGTTCCAACTACAACACCCGGCCGCGGGCGGCGGAAGTCATGGTTGATGGCGAAAAAGCCGTTCTGATCCGCAAACGCGAAGACGTGCCGGATCTCTTCTCTGGCGAGAATATCCTTCCGCGTTGACATGTTCCGGTACGATAAATACTGACTTTATGTTGGTTACCTATTTGTCTTACTTATATAGACAATAGAAATACTGACATCCAATTCGAAGGATGGCTGCGGACTAGCGGATCGGTTGCATCCTTCGCGAAAGCTGCCACTTCTCCCGCACTCGATAACCGAGCAGGATCGACAGTACCAGCGCGTAAATGATGGGCTCGGTGAGGTCGCGCTTGACCATCCACCAGAAGTGCAGCACCGCAAGCGGTCCGATGACGTACACCAGCCGGTGCAAGACATTCCAGCGTTGCGCGCCGAGGCGCCGCACCATGCCATGGGTGGAGGTCGCGGCCAGCGGCAACAGCAGCAGCAGCGACAGGAATCCCACGGTGATGAACGGCCGCTTCACCACGTCTTCGACAATCGCGCGCACGTCAAACACGTGGTCGAAGGACACATAACTCGCGAAGTGCACAATGACGTAGAAGAAGGCGAACAGGCCCAGCATGCGTCGCAGGCGTGCCATCCAAACCCATCCCGACACCTTGCGCAACGGCGTCACGCCCAGCGTAACCAGCAGAAGGCGCAATGCCCAATCACCGGTCGAGCGCGTGATGTACTCCGCGGGGTTGGCGCCCAACCATTCGGGAAATTCAAAGACCCCCAGCAGCAAGCGGCCCAATGGCGCCAGCGCGAGCAGGAATACGCAGACTTTCACCGCGATGATGGCGCGCTCGGACAGGCGCCGCAAGTGACTTGCTCAGTAAAACTTCTTGAGGTCCATTCCGGCGTACAGGCTGGCCACCTGATCCGCGTAGCCGTTGAACATCTCGGTCTTGCGATTGGCGAAGAATGACGGCAGGCGCTTCTCGCTTTTCTGGCTCCAGCGCGGATGATCCACATCCGGATTCACGTTGGAGTAGAAGCCGTATTCCTGCGGTGCGGCAGCCTCCCAGGCAATCTTCGGCTGCTTCTCGACAAAACGGATGCGCACGATCGATTTGCCGCTCTTGAATCCGTACTTCCACGGCACCACCAGTCGCACCGGCGCGCCATTCTGGTTGGGGAGCATCTGGTCGTAAAGGCCCACCGACAGAATTGTCAACGGGTGCATGGCCTCGTCGATGCGCAGGCCTTCGGTATAAGGCCAGTTCAGGACAGGCAATCTCACGCCGGTCATCGTGTCGGTCTGGTAAGCGGTGACGAATTCCACGAACTTGGCCTTGCTGGTGGGCTCTACCTGCTTCGCGATCTGGTTGAACTCGAACCCCACCCAGGGAATCACCATCGACCACGCCTCGACGCAGCGCATGCGGTAGATGCGTTCTTCCAGAGAGAACTTCAGCAGATCTTCAATGCCAAATGTCTTTGGTTTCTTGACTTCACCTTCCACGACTACAGTCCAGGGACGCACTTTGAGTGCGCGCGCGTTCTCCGCCGGATCCGACTTGTCGGTGCCGAATTCATAGTAATTGTTGTAGGAGCTGACGTCCTTGAAGCTGTTCGGCTTCTCGGTCGTGCTCAGGCTGCTCTTGCGGAATGCCGGCAGCTTTGCGCCTGCCTGCGCCGATGCCGGGCCGGAGCCCACGCCGGCGAAGCCTGCCGCGGCAAGAAAGCCCGCGGACTTGAGCAACTCACGGCGGCGCATGTAGATGCCCCGCGGCATGATTTCGGACGGCTTGATGTCGCTGGGACGTTTGATCAACATGGCTCAGCTCCGAACAGGATGGTGATTTGCACAACAATGTGGATTTGGTCGCAGCGCTACCCCGAAAACTTACAGTGTTTCTGCGTCAAACGGGGGTCGCAGTCACATCCGCCACTCCCATGCATTGCTTGAGCACCGCTCGGTATCAGGGATTCAACTGCTTGTAGACGATGTTGGCGACTTGCAACAGGGCATCCCGGCTCAATTCGCCCGATAACGCATAACCGTATTTTCCGTCGATCCAGTAGAACACCGAAACCTTGTCTTCCTGGCTGAAGCGGAACGCCGTTTCACGCGGTTCACCGCGCTGGACGGTCACGTACAGCGTGAGGCGCGCACCGCGCGCGTCCTGGAACATGAAATGCGCCACCGGACCATTCGGGCCTGACAGGAGCCGCCCCCCAACCAGGTCGTAACCGACAGGCCCCAGCTTCGGGCACTTGAGTTCCGTGCCCAGCTTCTTGGACAACCACTTCACCAGATGTTCTTCCTGGTCTGCGGCAACCTCCACCGGATGGCGCACCTCGGGCGTGAACACCGCGTGTGCCAACGCGGCCTGGCGCGCCAGCGCAAAGCCTTGGCCCGTCGTGCCTGTTGCGCCAGGGTAGGCACTGCGCCCGAACCAACCGGCGAGCGCCCCCACCAGCACGAGGCTTGCGGCAATGCCGTACCGTCGCCACCGGCGCTCGGCGTGCGCGTGAAGCCGCTGTGGGATCTCCTCATTCAGCACCGGGTCAAATGCGGCGTGCAATGTACCCGTCAAGTCGCGATACGCCCGCACGCGCTCCGCATCCTCGGGGTGCGCCGCAAGGTGCGCCTCGATCCTCGCGCGCTCGCCCGCGGGCACGAAGTCATCCACGTAGCTCTGCAGGTCGCTCTCGGAGAGGGGCGTCACTTGACCACCTTCAAAGGGACGCCGCCGTAGGCGTCGCTCATCACCTGGCGCAGGCGTTCACGCCCGCGCGACAGGCGGGACATGACGGTACCGATGGGGATGTCCAGCGCCCGGCTGACTTGCTCATAGGTAAATTCCTCGATTGAAACCAGCAACACCACTTCCCTTTGCTCCGCCGGCAGCGTCCGCAATGCACGATCGACGTCGGCCAGTTCGAGATTCTGGCCCTGCGTCGCCCGCACCGCTATCTGCGGAAGATCCTCCACGCGGACATCCACTTCGTAGCGCCGGCTTCTGACCTGATTGACGAAAACGTTGTGCATGATCGAGAACAACCACGCACGCATGTCACTGCCCGGGCGCCACAGGTGCAGCTTGTTGCAGGCACGTTCCAGCGTGTCTTGTACCAGGTCGTCGGCCGAATACCGGTCTCCGACCAGCGCACGCGCGTAACGCCTCAGGCGCGGAATATGTTCAACGATGGTGTGGTTGTCCAAGGGTATACGCCCGTTAGCTGTCGCTTATTCCCAATCCGACGTATAAACGTGGCGTGATCATAGCTGTCCGTAGGAATGCAGGCCCGACAGGAACATGTTGACCCCCAGAAATGCAAACGTGGTCACCAGGAGCCCGCCCAGCGACCACCAGGCAAGCGGCGTACCGCGCATGCCCTTCATCTGGCGCATGTGCAGCCAGGCCGCATAGTTAAGCCAGACGATGAGCGCCCAGGTTTCCTTGGGATCCCAGGACCAGTAGGAGCCCCATGCCTCGGCCGCCCACAATGCCCCGAGGATGGTGGCAATCGTAAAGAACCCGAACCCCACGGCGATCGACCGGTACATGACATCGTCAAGTACCTCGCGCGCCGGGAGCCGGCTGGCGATTCGCTTTCGCAATGCCACGATGGCGCCGAACACCACGGCGAATACCGCGAAATAGGCCAGCCAGAACATCGATGACCCGGTCTTCCTGAATGCAACCGCCTCGAGTGCCAGCAGCAGGGCCAGGACCATCGCCGCAGCCCACAGCGCCAGTGCACCCCGCCCGGAGCGCGCCTCGCCATGCACTTTCACGAGATAGGCAAAGCCTGTCATGGCAGCCAGCGAGAACGTTCCATAGCCAACGAAGTTGGCCGGCACATGGATTTTCATCCACCACGATTGCAGTGCCGGCACCAGCGGCTGGATTTCCTGCGCCTCGCGCTCAAAGGTGTACCAGAGCAGGAACCCCACTGCGGCAGACACCACCACCATGACGAATGCGCCCAGCTGGCGCGTGCCATAGCGCTCTTCGTAGTAAAGATAGAACAGCGCGGTCATGATTGAAAACAGCACGAAGACTTCGTACAGGTTCGAGACCGGGATGTGCCCGATATCGGCCCCGAGCAGGTAAGACTCGTACCAGCGAACCAGCAACCCGGTTGAACCGAGCGCCGCGGCGCTCCAGGTGAGGCCCGTTCCAGCCCGCAACGCGAAATCCGAGCCCGCCAGCAATCCCGCCCAATAACTGGCGGTGCTGAGAAAGAACAGCGCGCACATCCACATGATCGCCGACTGGCTCGACACCAGGTACTTGAGTAGAAATACCTGCTCGGAGCGGACCAGTTCGCCCTGGTACGCGCCGATGGCAATCAACGACACGCCTGCGACGACGAGCAACAACGCCCTGATGGAACCCCAGCCCCATCCGATGGCGATGAACGCCGGTGCTGTCAGGACCAGAATGGCCTTTTCGTATCCGTCCATATAGCTGCCATAGCAGCTCAAGGCAAACAGCACCCCGAGCGCCAGTGCCGCGGCATAGGCCCAGTCCAGCACGGAGCGGCCGCGCAACATGCGCAAGGGTTGGGGAAGTACGGCTTGCATGATGGGCAGCCTCAAGTAAGGACGCGCCCAAGCGCGTCGCGGTGGGTGGAAAACATTTCGTCTTCATCTAGGGTGCGGCGCGTGGGCGAGTACGCCAGCTTGGCAACCCCGTCGGATTTGATCAACAGCCAGAGCCTGCGCTCACGCAGGTAGAACATGGCAAAGATGCCGAGCACGAGCAGCCCGCAGCCCAAATAAACAATAGGCTTCCCCGGCGAGCGCGTCAACTGGAACACGCTGGCCTTGATTTCGTCGAAACCGCTCATCTGCATGTAGACGGGCACGCCATAGAAGAACGTGTCGCTGACGGCGTTGAGCGCGTCCTGCACGAAGCGGGCTTGTCCGGCATCGGGTTCCAGGCGCTTCAGGCCGGCGCGTTGCCGCGACAGCATCCACGCCTCCCATGCCGCGCCCTGCAATACCCGCACATAAATTTCCGCGGCCTTTTCGCGCTCGTCGTCCGGAACCGCCTTTTCCAGGAAATCGGCCACCGACTGGAACCCGCGCGATGAAAATGTCTCCAGCACGCGCTCCGCAGTTTCCTGCAGGCGCGTGCGCATGGTTTCGTTGAACGCATCGCTCTTGGCCGCGGTCAAGGCGAAGCGCCGCCCCACATCCGCGTAGAGCGCCTTGTCGAGCACCGCATCGCGCAAGCGCGAGAATTCGTCGAGACTGGCGTTGTCATCGAGGGGCAGGCGAAGGTAGCGAAACACATCGCCCGCCGCATCGCGCATGCCAGTCATGAGCAGCCAGCGCCCGTCGACCTGGATCGGCAGCATGTAGTTGTGATATTCACGCGCCTGGCCCGCGTTGTCGCGCAACTTGTACTGGTAACTCGGGCCGACATTGCGCAGGTCACGCTTGGACTGCAGGCGCGAAGCCGAGCCCAGGCCGGCGCGCATGCGCGACATCAACGACCCGGTCGCCTCCGGCTCCGGCGCGCCGACGTTCTCAATGTTGAAGGGCCTGAACGCGGTGAATTCGATCTGGTAGGAGGTACCCCCCAATTCCAGCGACAGCACCTCGCCGATTCGTCCTTCGAACGAACGCACCGGCGCGGCGCCACCAAAGAGATTGCGCGCCGCAATCTTGATCAGCGTGCCCCCATCATCGAAGCTCGCCTGGTAGACCGCGATCCCCTTGTGGATGAGCGGTTTGTTCACCTCGATGCGCGCGTTGAAGGATTCCCCGGTGTCCTTGTCGGTGACAATGACTTCGCTGGCGAACAGCCGGGGTTGTCCGGTCGAGTAGTGCTCGATCTGGAATTGCTTGAGCGACAGGGAGAAGGGCAGGTCCTGCACCAGCATGCCATCACCGACATTGATGACCGTGACATCACTCGACTTGCCTTCCGGGATAAGCGTATTGCCACGAAAGCTGAGGTTGCCGGTTCCCAGGCGGGAGTTTTCGGGCACGTCGGCAATTCGTACGTCCCCGCGCACAGGCTGCTTGGTCCCCAGTGCCAGCTGCAGCTTGACGAGCGCATCGCTGTCGGCCAACCCGCCGAGGCACACCAGCACGATCGCCGAATGGGCAA
This sequence comes from Burkholderiales bacterium, assembly GCA_964201515.1. Lineage (GTDB taxonomy): Bacteria > Pseudomonadota > Gammaproteobacteria > Burkholderiales > SG8-39 > CAIYPG01. The sequence continues at coordinate 4,026 of CAXNGL010000041.1, read as the reverse complement.
GCACGTAACCGAAACGCCGGAACATTCCCGCCTGGGCGGCAATCAAGGTGCCGCCTGCAACTGGCGACGAACGCACCGCGAAGCCAGTGTTACGCAAATAGGTGCTGGCGCGCTCGACCGCAAGGTGCGGGGGCCCCGTGACGGCGAACTGCGCGCGCTGCGGAAAATTGTCGAATGCCCGCTCGCGCAAGCCCAGCTGAAAGCGGCCGATTTCACGCAGCATGCGCGGCGTGTTGCGCCACAGGCACAGCGACGTGGAGACAACCAGGAAAGCGAGAATCAGGAGGAACCACCAGGTGCTGTACACCGAATACAGGCCGAGCCCCAGGAACGCCGGAAACCAGAAAGGCCCGAACTGGTTCAGGTAATTGGCATAGGGTTCACCCTGCTTGAGCACCGTGCCCAGGGTGGACGCGATAGCGACCACAGTGAGAAGGCTCACGGCGAAACGCATCGACGCCAGCAATTCCAGTCCGGCGCGCGCCGGACCCAGCGTGTGCGCGTTCCGGGTCATGGACGATCCTGACTGTAACAACACAATACATGGCCGCTCCGGGAGCCGCATCGCGACGGTACTGCCGCCGCTTGGGACTCAGACGCCGCCCAATCCAAGAAGAAAGGGGGCACTTCAGCCCCCTCAGTTCGTTCTTGCATGGGTCTGCGACCCCATTGCCGCAGAGACTGCGCTAACGCAATCCCGCGATGTAATCGGCGACCGCGCGGATTTCAGCATCTGACATCTTGGCTGCGATAGTGCGCATCATGCCGGCAGGGTCGTTGTTGCGCTCCTTGGCACGGAAAGCCTTCAACTGCAACTCAGTATACTCGGCATGCTGGCCTGCAAGTCGTGGATACTGCGCCGGAACACCAGCCCCGGTCGCGCCATGGCAGCTTGCACATGCTGCGATGCCCTTGGCCGTGTCACCCCCTCGATACAGCCGCTGCCCGATCACCACGGTGTCCTTGTTTTTCGCCGCCCCGGTTGCGGGCTTCTGCGCCGCAAAATAAGCCGAAACATTGCGCATGTCCTCAGCCGACAGCGTGGCGGCAAAACCTGCCATGACCGGATTGGCGCGCTCAGCCTTGCCGTTGGCGCCGGCCTTGAAGTTGGCGAGTTGCTTGTGAAGGTATTCCGGAATCTGGCCCGCCAGCTTGGGGTTCGCGGGTGCCGGGCTGTTGCCATCCGCCCCATGGCAGGCAACACACGCCTTGTTGACGATGGCCTGTCCCTTGGCGGTGTCCGCCTTGGCGGGCTCAGCCTTCGCCGGCTCTGCCTTTGCTACCTCGGCTTTCGGAGCTGCAGACTTCGCGGCGTCGGCAGACCACGCCGACGGAATTGCAACTACCTGGGCAGCCATCATGAGTGTGGCCAGTGCCAGCGCTCGTGTCATGCGATCTCCTCATTGCCGGCCCCTGCATTCTCGCTACCGTTCCATCGCGCAACGCAACTCGCGAAGGCATCGGGCGGACAGTCCAGGCCCAAAAGACTGTTATTCTACCGCAGGCGACCCAGCCCTGACAGCGCCAGACCCGGCGCAAGCCTATGAGCAGCCGGCAATATGCGACTTCGCGGGCGGCCAGATTCAGCAGCTGCCGCCGTCGATCCCCCAACCCCCCAGGTCCAACGCGCCATGTCAGCTCCCAAACTCTTTCGCCAGGCGCGTTTTGAAACCAGTGTGGCAAAGCTCGAGATGCTGCCACCCGAAGGTATCGGTGAAATCGCCTTTGCCGGGCGCTCGAATGCGGGAAAATCGAGTGCGCTGAACACACTTGCTGACCATAAACGCCTGGCATTCGTCAGCAAGACGCCGGGTCGGACCCAATTGATCAATTATTTTGACCTGGGTGGCGGTCTGCACCTCGTGGACCTGCCTGGCTACGGCTACGCCAAGGTGCCGGACGCGATTCGCGCGCCGTGGGGCCGCTTGATTGGCGACTACGTGCTGGTGCGGCAATCGCTAAAAGGGCTTGCGGTCATCATGGATGTGCGACATCCCATGACTGAACACGACTATCGCCTGCTCGACTGGTTCGGGCAAACGGGCAAGCCGGTCCACGTGCTGCTGACCAAATCCGACAAGCTGATCCGCGCCGAAGGCATGCGCATCCTCGCCACCGTGAGGCAACAGCTTGCAAGTCTGTCACCAGTCTACACAGCGCAGCTATTCTCCAGCCTGAAGAAAACCGGGGTCGAAGAGGCGGAGAAGGTCTTCGCCATCTGGCTTGGATTGGAAGCCCAGCTTGAGTGAGGCCCGGACCGGTCTCTGTTAGGCACCCTAGAAAACTGTGAAAGGACATGCATGCAGATCCACGGACGCTTCCCTTCAGTACGCATGCGGCGCATGCGCCGGGACGAATTTTCACGCCGCCTGATGAGAGAGCATGTACTTACTTCGAGCGACCTGATCTATCCGGTGTTCGTGATCGAAGGCAAAGGCCAGACGCAGGCTGTAGCATCCATGCCCGGCGTTTCCCGGCACACCTTGGACAGGCTCCTTCCGATCGCTGAGTCCTGCGTCAAGCTGGGCATTCCGGCCATGGCGCTGTTTCCTGCCATCGAGCCTTCGCTGAAAACTCCCGATGGCAGGGAGGCGCTCAACCCGAAAGGCCTGGTGCCACGCGTCGTTGCAGCACTCAAGAAACACTTCCCGGAATTGGGGGTCATGACCGACGTGGCACTCGACCCGTATACCAGTCACGGGCAGGACGGGATCATCGACAAGACCGGATACATCCTCAACGACATTACCTTGGACACACTTTGTAAGCAGGCACTCACTCAAGCGAAAGCAGGCGTGGATATTGTCGCCCCATCAGACATGATGGACGGTCGCATCGGTGCTATTCGTGCCGCGCTGGAAGCCCGAGACCATGTCAATACGCGCATCATGGCCTATTCGGCCAAGTACGCCTCGGGGTTTTACGGGCCGTTCCGCGATGCGGTGGGGTCGGCTTCGGCGCTCGGCAAGGGCCATAAGCAGACTTACCAGATGGACCCCGCCAATTCCAATGAAGCCCTGTGGGAAGTCGGCCTGGACCTGGAAGAGGGCGCCGATATGGTCATGGTGAAACCCGGGATGCCTTACCTCGACATCGTCCGGCGCATCAAGGACGAATACCAGGCGCCGACCTTCGTGTACCAGGTCAGTGGCGAATATGCCATGTTGAAAGCCGCGGCCATCAATGGCTGGCTGGAAGAACGCACTGTGGTCATGGAATCGCTGCTCGCCTTCAAGCGCGCCGGCGCCGACGGCGTGCTCAGCTACTTTGCACTGGACGCGGCACGCTGGATGAGAGACCAGGCCTGACCTGCCGTTGAAGGCAGGAGGCGCAGTCTCTTACAACTTTACTGTTGACGGATTTGGCAAAGAATGTCGCTTGTTCTTGGGCTTGGTGGGCCGTTACTTAAGCGCCGAAATCTCGGACAAAGGACAAACCGACTCTGCTTTGTCCAGAAACCGCATTTTTATGCGAGTGGTCTTTATCCGTATAAAAACGCGGTTGGCCCGCGGCAGCGCTGCCAAATCCCGTCGGCGCCGCACGCTCAAGCGTGGTCACGAAACGCTCCGGCGGCTGAAACCCGATCACCCGCACCACCGCATTCTCGCGACCGGCAGCATCGAAGAAGATGATGCCCGGCGGCCCGAACAAGCGAAAGCGCTTGAGCAGCGCCTTGTCCTCGTCGTTATTGGCCGTGACATCCACCTGCAGCAGCAAGAATCGCGACAGGCGCTCGGACACCCTGGCATCGGTGAAGGTATGGCGCTCCATTTCCTTGCAGCTCACGCACCAGTCGGCATAGAAATCCAGCAGCACCGGCCGGCCGGCGGATTGGAGGCGCAAATCCAGCTCGACCAGCGTCCGGATGCGCTCAAAACGCGCCGGCGCCAGGCGGCCCGTGTCGCCAAACACGCCGGCCAGCGGGCGCAGCGGGTCGTGGCTTCCGGCCAACGCCCCAACCAGCATGGCCACACCCGCCACCAGCGCGATGACACCGGCGCCCTTCCACAAGCGCGCGGGAACAGC
>CAXNGL010000040.1:0-14478 GCA_964201515.1 Burkholderiales bacterium | reverse complement strand
AGGGTGTCAGGGCGAATGAGCCGAGCGCCCAGCGCCCGCAAATGCTGCTCAGCAATTTCATCGAGCGCCTGGAGGCGAAGGGAAAGCGATTCGAGCGACACTTCCTGCGCGACCGATTCCTGCGCGGTGAGCGCTTCGATGAAGCGACACCGAGTTTCTACGATCACCACCTGACGCATGCCGTGTCAGCGGGGTATTACTCGGGGTTTCGAGAATGTGCTGTGATTACCATGGACGGCGTGGGTGATCGCCACATCTGCCATACCTCCGGCGTCTGGAAGAATGGGCGCTATGAACGTCACCACATCACCGACGCCATTGGTGCGTCGCCCGGGGCGTTTTACGGGCACATCACCGAGCTCCTCGGGTTTCGCGTCATGCGCCACGAAGGCAAGGTGGTGGGGCTGGCGGCGATGGGAAACCCTGAGCCCCTGTACGCGCAATTCCGGCGCGCCTTCCGGCCCTCGGCCGATGTCCGGGGCCTCGACTCCGAATTCGTCGGCCAGCCACAACCTGAAGGACGCCGCTATGCCTTCCTGAAGCAGGCGATCCAGGGGCACAGTCGGGAGGATGTGTCTGCTGCCTGCCAAAAGGTGTTTGAAGACGTGGTGCTGGACGTGGTGCGAAATTTTCTTGTCGAAACGGGACAGCGTCGGATCGCGTTGAATGGCGGTGTTTTCGCCAACGTAAAGCTTAACCAGCGCATTGCGGCGCTGCCGGAAGTCGACAGCGTGTTCGTGTTCCCGGCCATGAGCGACACGGGCAATTGCGTGGGTGCGGCCTTGCTCGACCTGGCTGCGCGAGACCCCGGGATCCTGGCGGCCAACCCGGCGCTCAACGATGTGTACTGGGGGCCCTCCTATGACGATGTTGAAATCGAAGCGGCCTTTGCTAAGGCGGGCGTCCAGGCGCGCCGCCTGGACGAAGATGAACTGATTGGGCGTGCCGCGCGGGCGATCCACGACGGTCGCATCCTCGGCTGGTTCCAGGGGCGCATGGAATTCGGACCCCGCGCTCTGGGCAATCGCTCGATGCTGGCACGTCCGACGGAGGGCCGCATCAACGACTGGCTTAACCAGCGGCTGGATCGCTCCGAATTCATGCCCTTCGCCCCGAGCGTGCTGGCTGAACGCGCCGACGAGATTTTCATTGGTGTGGACAAGGCGCGCCACACGGCCGAGTTCATGACCATCACTTTCGATGTGCGACCCGAGTGGCGGGAGCGCATACCGGCGGTCGTGCATGTCGATGGCACGGCGAGGCCGCAATTGGTTCGGCCCGAGGTCAATCCACGCTATCACCGGCTGATCTCGGCCTACTGCGGTCTGTCAGGCATACCGCTGCTGCTGAATACGAGCTTCAACGTTCATGAAGAGCCCATCGTGTGTGCGCCCGCCGAGGCGATACGCGCACTGTCCGAGCGTCGCGTGGATTGCCTGGCGGTCGGCAATTTCTGGGCTGAAATCGCTTGAAGCAGGCCGACAGCGATACCAGCCCCCAGGGGTGCGCATCACAGAAAGACATTCGCGCTCTCGCGACGCCAGCGCTTTACCCGGCCGTCCTCGCCCTTCTCGACGGTGCGCCTCGAGGCCGAATGCTCGATGTTCCAGCCGGGCATGGCGCATTTGCCCAGGCATTGCTGGCGCGCGGTTTCGATGATGTCCATTGCCTGGACATCAACGCCCAGGCATTCGTCCTGTCGGACCCCAGGGTGGAGTTTCGGCAGCATGATGTCATCAAGCCGCTGCCCTATCCGGATGGCCATTTCGACTATGTGTTCAGCATCGAGGGCATGGAACATTTCGAGAATCCGTGGACTTTCGTGCGCGAGCTGTGCCGGGTGCTCAAGCCAGGCGGACGACTGTTCATCACCACGCCGAATACCTTTTCGGTGGATGCGCGCCTCAAGTACCTGTTGTCGGGCTACTTTCCGCGCTTTCGCCCGCTGATGCAGACGCCGGAGCGGGTCATGTCGCAGGACGTCGATGATGCGCACATCAGTCCTGTGTACTTCTGGCAGCTGAATTATTTCCTGCTGACCAGTGGGGTCACGATTGAGAGCGTGACGGCCGATGCGCGGCTCTACAAGCCGCAATGGGCGAAGCGCATGTTCGAAAATCTCGTGGCACGCATGATTCGCAACAACATGCGCAAACGCCACTTTCCGGATCCAGGAATCACATCGGACGATGTGCTGTTCGGCGACTGCCTGATCATTACCGGGCGCAAGCAGGCCTGAGCGATCGCGAATACCGGTCATGCGCTTGATCTACGCTTTTCCGGAGCCGTTGCCCTTGGAGCGAGCCCGTGGGCTGCAGGCGGTGAATACCGTGGCGGCGCTGGCCCGATCGGGTGCTCAGGTGAGGCTGGCTTTCGCACCCGTGTCGGGTCCGGGCGGACCGGTTGACCCGTTTGCCCACTATGGTATTGCGCGCCCCCCGGGGGTGGAACTCATCCCGATCGCCCGCTCGTTGCCGTGGCCTTTGTCGGGTGTGCATTCCAATCGCCTGTTCTTTTCCAATCTGCGGCGCCGACTGGGCGACCTGCTCTCGCAAGAGCCCCTGCTGGTGCGCCACTTGAAACTGGCGGCGCGGATTGCGGGTGCGTTGCCACAGGCGCGTTTTGCCTATGAGGCGCACGAAGTATTCGGCGACACGGCTGCGCCGGCGAAACAGGCGGCAAACCGGGCGCTGGAGGGTAGCGTCATGCGCGCCGCCGGGGTCATCGTGGCCAATTCCGCCGCAACGGCCAGGCGCCTGCGAGAACTGTATGGGGCGCCGGAATCCATCGCGGTGGTTCCCAACGGTGTCGATCGCCCCGAATCGTTGCCGGCAAAGAAATGGGTCGAGGCGGGGCAACGCATTGTCTACGCCGGCAGCTTTTTTCCGTGGAAAGGCGTCAGCGAGCTGGTTTCGGCCGCGGGCCAGCTGGCAGGCTGCAGGATCACGCTGCTGGGCGGTGACGGGCAGCGCATTGCCGAGTTGAAATCCCAATGCGCGTCCGGTGGGGCGGTTGTCGAATTTGCCGGCAGGTTGCCGCATGCACAGGTCATGTCGCATTTGGGGGAGTCCTGCATTGCCGTGCTTCCCAATCGAGATGACACCGACAGCGCATTCACTTCTCCCATCAAGCTGTTCGAGTACATGGCGGCCGGTTGTGCCATTGTTGCCAGTGATCTGCCTGCATTGCGGGAGATCCTGCGAGATGACGAGGCAGTTTGGGTAAGGCCGGGCGATGCAGATTCGCTGGCCGCCGGAATTCGCGGTCTTGTTTCCGACCCGCAACTGGCGCAGGTGCTGGGCCAGCGCGTGCGTGCCCGTTCGGTCGATTACACCTGGAGCGTTCGTGGGACGCGCCTGGCCGCGTTATTCAATGCACGATGGCCCGCCCAGGGTAGGACGTGACTGCGCCGGCCAAATCATTCGGTGAAACGGGCAGCCCGCGAATACTGGTCATCCGCCGGGACAACATCGGTGACCTGGTCTGTACAACACCGCTGATTAGTGCCCTGCGCCATGTCTATCCCGATGCCTGGCTTGGTGTATTGGTCAATGAATATACGCGGCCGGTGCTGGAGAACAATTCCGATGTCGATGAGGTATTCAGTTATCAAAAAGCCAAGCATCGCGAATCGAACCAGGGGTTGCTCGGCGTGTATTGGCAACGGCTGAAAATGCTGGCCGCATTGCGACGGCGGCATGTCGACTATGTTGTGCTGGCAGCGCCCGGATTCCAGGCCAGCGCAGAGCGGTTCGCGCGCCTGGTCGGCCCGCGTCACGTCATCGGCTTCGACAATGGATCGCGCCTGGCGGACATGCGGGTTTCTGCACGGACGGATGCCCAGCTGCACCAGGTCGAGAACGTATTCAGGTTGCTTGAGCCGCTGGGGATCACCGGTCACCCGCCGGCATTGCACTTGAATGCAGATCCACAGCGCGTAGCGCGCTTCCGGGCCATGCTCCCGGATTCGGCTGGTCCGGTGGTCGGTATTCACATTAGTGCGCGCGAATCGAACCGGCGCTGGCCAGACGGGCATTTTTCCGAACTGATCGACACACTGATGCGGCGTGAAGGCGCGTCAATCGTATTGACATGGGCCCCGGGTGGGCGGGCCCGGAGCGAATTCCCGGGGGATGATGAAAGTGCGACACAGCTTCAGTCGAAACACCACGATCGGCGATTCCTGGCGGTCCCTACGCTCGACCTCGGGGACCTGATCGCCAGCCTGGCCATCTGCGATGTTGTCATCTGCAGCGACGGCGGGCCGGTGCACCTGGCCGCCGCGCTGGGAAAGCCTGTGGTGTGCCTGTTTGGAGATGAACGGCCCGCGCTGTGGCACCCCTGGGGAGTCCCTTATCGACTGCTTCAGCCCGAGAGTCAGCAGGTAAAAGACATCGATGTTGCAGAAGTCCTGTCGGCGTTCAGCTCCCTGCTGATTGAGGTGAAACGCAGCAATTGAAAGGACGTGCAATGGCGCGTATGCGCGGGGGTGACGCCAATGGGCCCTTCCTGCGTCACTGTGCCGGCGTCGATCTGTCCTTGTACCAAAGAACGGTCCGTTCGAGACCTTCCTCAAGCGAGTGAGGCCTTTTCCAACCGACGCCAAGAACCGCACTGCTGTCAATCTGGAGTGAGCCGAGCAGGCGATCCGCCTCACTGCGTTTTCCCAGGAGAGTGGCTCCGAATCGCAGGAGCGATGGCGGGCAAGGCCAAAGATTGGCCGGGGCGTTCATGTGAGCTCCCAGCCGCCGCAGCAACTGCGGCGTGGATACATCCTCACCATCGCTCACCAGGAACGTCCGTCCTGCCGCCGCGGGCAGGGTGGCGCAGGTTAAGAAACAGTCGGCGAGGTTTTCGACGAACACCATGCTGCGACGGTTGTCGACCGCAGCAAGAGGTAGCGGGATGCCTCGCTCCACCAGTTTCATCAAGCGAAGGAAATTGGCTCCGACTCCGCGGCCATACACCAGGGGAGGGCGCAAGATGATGCTGTCGGGAAGGATGCTTCGCAGTCGTTGCTCGGCATCCCATTTTGAGCGCGAGTAATCGTCCTGTGGGTCTGGTGCGTCGCGCTCCGTGAAGGGACGGCCGGGGGATTCCTCGCCATGAACCTTGGCGGTGCTTGCAAAAAGCATGCGGCGAACGCCGGCTTTGACCGCCGCTTGCGCGAGTCGCGCCGTGGCATCCGAATTGGCGCACTGGAACGCGGCGCGGGGATCCCTGGAAGTATCTTCCAGAATATGGGCTCGCCCGGCGAGGTGGATGACGACATCGGCGCCCTCCAGCAACAGGGCAGCATCGTCGCGCTCGAGGTCCAGCGACTGCAACTCGATGCCCTGGAGTGGCTGCGATGGAGTGCGACGGGCCAGACCTCTTACCCGCCATCCGGCCTTGAGAAATCCTGCACATACCGCCTGGCCGATAAATCCGGTTGCCCCGGTCACTACTGCAAGCATGCGAGGGGTTCTTGCTTTGAGGGCGAAGTCATGCCTGCTTGTGCCATACGGTGCGATTCACATAATCCGTATAGCTCAGCAGGATGCGCAGCACTTTCTGCGAGACATCCGGCATCGTGTAGTCGGCGGGCGTGATCACCGCCCCACCGCCCCCCTGTCGTTGCGCGAGCAGGGCGTCGAGCGCACGCAGTACCCTGGATGACTCAAGGCCTGCAAGCATGACTGCAGCCTGCTCCATGCCTTCATGCCGCTCCTGGGTATCGCGAAGGTTCAGCGCTGGAAATCCGAGAATCGAGGACTCCTCGGTGATCGTGCCGCTGTCCGAAAGAACGGCCCGGGCACCCATTTGCAGCGCAACGTAGTCGGTAAATGAGAGTGGCTTGTGCAACTCGACAAGGGCGTCGAAGCTCAGGCCGAGTGCTTCGATCCGCTTTCGTGTGCGCGGGTGGGTCGAGACGATGACGCGCTGTTGGTAATTCCTTGTGATCTGGTTCAGGGTATCGCACAGCTGGCGCAGTCGCTCCGGGTCATCTACGTTCTCCTCGCGATGCGCGCTCACCAGGAAGAATTCGCCGCGCTTGAGGTTCATCGTGGACAGGATCGGCGAAGCGTCGATTTTCGGGCGGTATCGATTGAGCACCTCGAACATCGGGCTGCCGGTCTTGATGGTCCGATCGGGCGGGCGGCCTTCGCGCAGCAGCAATTCACGGGCGTGATCGCTGTAAGGCAGGTTGATATCGCTCAGGTGATCGACCAGGCGCCGGTTGATTTCCTCCGGGACGCGGTCATCGAAGCAGCGGTTGCCGGCTTCCATGTGGAATACGGGAATACGCCGGCGCTTGGCGGCAATCACGGTTACGCAACTGTTGGTGTCACCGAGGACCAGGAACGCATCGGGCTTGAGTTCGGCCAGCAGCGGATCGATCCGGATCAACGTCTGGCCGATTGTCTCGGCAGGCGTGGCACCGGCAGCACCCAGGAAGTGGTCCGGCTTGCGCAGATCGAGATCCTTGAAAAAGATCTCGTTCAGCTCGTAGTCGTAATTCTGGCCCGTGTGCACCAGCACATGGTCGGTATGCGCATCCAGCTCCCGGAGAACGCAGGCAAGGCGAATGATCTCCGGCCGGGTGCCGACGACGGTGACGACTTTGAGTTTTGGCATGATCAGACCGACTCCGCAAATGTGTCCGCCGCGTTCGGGTTGAAAATCTCGTGTGACCAGAACAGGGTTACCAGGTCGCTGTTTCCGGTATTCGTGATGTTGTGCGTGTGCAGAGCTGGCATGTCAACATATGATGGATTTATTCCAGACACACGGTACTGTGTAACGTCAGATGTCAGTAATTTACGGATCCTGATCACGGCCTCTCCCTGCACCACCAGGAAGCGTTCGAGCTTGTGGCGGTGGTAGTGATTCCCGCGCGTGATGCCGGGCCGGGTGGTCGACACAAAGCATTGGCCGCCATGCAGGGACTTCACCGCCTCGAAGAGATGTCCGCGGTTGTCCGAATGCAGCGTCAGTGATACCGGATACTGTCCGGGATAGAGGTAAGACCGGTAGGTGTTGAAGAGGTCAAGGTCAATCTGCGTCGACAGATCAGGGATGATGTTCGATGCGTACTGGTCGGCGATGCGCTTGATGCGCGCGATCGTATCGGACACCCGAACGCGCGTTCCTTCAACGCGGATCTGGCCGGTTTCCTTCGCTTCCAGGAGCGCGAGGATACGCGCGCAAACGCGCTGCGCATGCACCAACTCGAGATCGGCATCGACGATGATTTTCGGCTCTTCGCCCTTGGCGATCTGATGGCAGAAAGTCGTGACCGCCGAGTTGTAGAAGGGCCGGCCCCCCTCGCCGAACAGGTGCGGCAGGATCAGGTTGGTGAAAGGGGCGCCACTGCTGCGGCTCCAGCGCTCCAGGAGCTCCGCCGAGGCGCGTTTGGCGAGCGCGTATGCGGTGTTTCGTTCGTGCTGGATGGAGTTGGCGAATACGACGTGGGGGGTGACCTGCGCAGCCGTGCATGCATCGGCCAGGCACTGGGCAGGCGTCACGTTTCCGAGAAGAATTTCCTCTTCCGTTCCCCTGTTTATCCCCGCCATATGGACGATGCCATCCACGTTTGACACGAATTCCCGCAGTCTGGCCGGATCGGAAAAGGTCGACCGATCCGCGGTCGAAATCCGAATGTCCTTTCGCGCATACAGGTGGGCGCGCAGGTGCCAGCCGAGGAACCCGTTTGCGCCGGTAATGCCTATCCTGAGCACGGGGTCTTGATCGGGGCAATCAGGCCCGATGGCGCAGGGCTGCGCGAACTTCGGGCAGGGAACGAAGCAGTTTTTGCACTTCGCGCACATTCAGGCGCGTGGTGTTGTGCGAGGTGTAGTCGTCCATGGCGACTTCCTTGCGATCACCCTCCGTGAAGTACTTGGAGTAGTTCAGGTCGCGCGCGTCCATGCGCAGTCGCAGGTAGTCGCCCATGTCCTCCGCATTGCGCATTTCTTCACGGGTGGCAAGTGTCTCGAATATTTTTTCTCCATGCCGCATGCCGATGACCTTGACCGGGGCCTCCGATCGAAACAACGCCTTGAGCGCCTCGACCAGGACCTCGATGCTGCACGCGGGCGCCTTCTTGATGAAGATGTCACCCTGCTCGGCATGTTCGAATGCATGAATGACCAATTCAATGGCTTCCGGCAGCGCCAGAAGAAACCGGGTCATCGTAGGTTCGGTGATCGTCAACGGGCGCTTGTCGCGAATCTGCTCGACGAAGAGGGGTATCACCGAACCGCGCGAATGCATGACGTTGCCATAACGGACGCAGGCGACCAGCGTGTCGCCTCGGCGATTGCGGGCCCCAGCCTGGGCCAGTTTCTCCATCAGTCCCTTGGTCATGCCCATGGCATTGATGGGATAGACCGCCTTATCGGTGCTCAGGCAGATGACCCGGCCGACGCGATGCGCGATCGCCGATTCAATGACGTTGTTGCTGCCAACGATGTTCGTCAGTACCGCCTGCATGGGGAAGAAATCGCAGGAGGGCACCTGCTTGAGCGCGGCGGCATGAAAGACGAAATTCGCGCCTTCCATGGCCTGGTCGACGCTTTCACGGCTGCGAACATCGCCGATGATGAATTTCAGGCGCGGTTCCGCCATTTCAATGCGCATCGTCTCCTGCTTCAATTCGTCACGACTGAAGATGCGGATCTCGCGCACGCCGCGAGCGAGCAATGGCGCGACCACGGCCCGTCCGAACGAGCCGGTGCCACCGGTGACAAGGGCGATCTTGTTCTTGAATGGATTGGCCATGAGGCGGGTCGTCGGCTTTGTCAGGCTGGGTTGTGAGGAGGTCCGGGATCACCGACCTCGGCAAACCACTGCTCCAACTGGCTCAAAAGATGGTTTCGTTCGAAGTGCCGCAGGTAGTATTCCCGACCGGATTGTCCCATGAGTTGGCGCTTTTCATGGCTTTGTCGATACAGCACCAGCACATTGTCGGCAAGCGCCCTTGAATCGCCGGCCGGTCCCACCAGCGCAGCTCCCGATTCCAGCAGCACCTTGGCCCCTTCACCGTCCAGCATGCCGATCACGGGCCGCCCACAGGCAAGATAGGACTGTATTTTACCGGGTATCGTCAGCGCGAAAATCGGGTCTTCCTTCAAGGTGACCAGCATCGCATCAGCGGCAGCGAACAGGGCCGGCATGGATTCGAGCGGATGGCTTCCCTTGACATGGACGGCTCCAGTCAGTTTGCGCGCGGCTATTTCGGCGTTCAACCATGCGGCCATGCGGCCATCCCCAACGATCACCCAGTGGATACCTTTTTCCTCGCGCATCCGGTCGGCCGCCTGCAGGACAGCTTCGAAGTCCTGGGCGGCCCCGATATTGCCGGCAAAAACGATGCAAAAGCCTTGTGGCATTGCCACGGGAGCGGGCGCGTCTGCAGCACGTGTGAATATTTCTTCGGCCCAGTTGGGAAAGTAACGAATCTTCCGCAAGGGCGTGCCCTGAGAGTGGATGCGATCGACGAATGCGCGCGACTGCACCAGGACCAGATCCAGGTGCCGGTAGATGAACCTGACCATGTGATCGATCAGGCGCAGGATGAATGGCGATTTGACGGACCCGGCGGCCGCCACGCTCTCCGGCCACAGGTCGAGCACCCACAGCAGCACTGGCATGTTGCGCAGACGCCCCAGCAACAAGGCGGGCAGCGCGACAGTGATTGGAGAGGGTTCGTAGGCAAACACGACGTCGAACCGGCCACGGCAAAGCCATGGTCCGAGCAGGCTGGCGGATAGCGCGAAAGAAGCGTAGTTGATCGCCAGGCGCAGTCCGCCGCCCTTGCCGCGCGCAATGATGGGGCAGCGGATGATTTCAATACCTTTCCAGATTTCGCGTCGCGGCGAGCCCCATCCATAGCCATTGAAAAACCGACCCGTCGGGTAATTGGGGATGCCTGTCAGTACGACAACACTGTGTCCACGCTCCACCAACGCCTGCGCCAGGTCATTGATCCGGAAATTCTCCGGCCAGAAGTACTGCGTGACGATCAGGATTTTCATGCCGTCCGCGCTTCTGCGATGACGGTGCGAAGGCAGTCCTGCAAGGCCAGCGCTGCGGCGCGCCAGGTGTAGCGTTCGCCGACCAACTGTTGCAGTCGTGCACCCATGTCGGTGAGTGGTGCGCCCGGTCGCAGCAATTGGCGAAGGCCTTGCTCCAGTGCGCGCGCTGTTGCGGCGACGATCACGCCTCCGCCACACTCGGCCAGTTGTGGAAATCCGCATTGGTCCGTCATCAGCACCGGGCGCCCGCAGGCGCCTGCTTCCAGCACCACTATGGACATGGCTTCCTGGCGCGAGGGAATCGCCACCAATTGCGCGTGGCGCATCAACCAACTTTTGGTCGCCCCCAGGACCGGGCCGGCGAAATGCACCCGCCCTGTCATGCCGCAGGCCGCCACTTTCTGTTGCAGGGAGCCGCCGAGTCCTTCATCCGGGCCGGCGAAGACCAGATGCATGTCGGTGAACTCCTGCGCTGCCGCAAGAAACGCTTCGAGGAGAAGGTCGGGCCCCTTGATGGTATTCAAGCGACCGATGAACAGCACATAGGGCTTGTCGCCGAGCGCCGGCATTGGGTTCGTCTGTGCAGCATGATCGGCAGCGTCTTCCATGTCCACGCCGTTGGGAATCACCGTAACCCGGGTGGCCGGCAGCCCATAGTCCGCGAACTGTCCGATTTCGCCTTCGGTGATGGCAATGCCGCGGGCAGCGTTGCGCACGATGGCATGGCCCACCATTACGTTATATGCGGACTTGATTTGTCGTGACCTGCCGAAGGAGGGCAGCGCGCCTGCGGGCGAAAAAACATAGGGTTTGGCGGCCATTCGGGCCGCCCAGTACGCCAAGGCGTTGATGGCCGTCCAATGGTTCATGATGTGCACCACATCGGCATTGGCCACGGCGCGGTAAATCCGGAGCAGGTCAGGCGATGGCAGGTAAAAGCGGTCCAGAAGGCTGTGTAGCACCACCAATTCGACGCCAGCCGCACCTTCCAGGCGGCGATGGCCTGCCCCGATGTCTGTCGTGAGGACGCTCACCTCGTTACCCAGCAGCGCAAGGTGGCGTGCCAGGCAGTAGGTCCGCTCGGCGGTGCCGCCACCGCGCACAGCCTCCAGCGATGCATTGACGAACAGGACTTTCATGGTGTCGGGTCGTGTTCCCGACTAACGATCGGGTTTCGACGCCTCGACAAATACGGTCTCCTCAGGCCGGTTGTCGAGTACGCCGATGTCCGGCGTCATGCCTTCGCGGAAGGCACAGCGTCGCACGCCGACAAAGCCGAGCTCCTGCAGGACGTCGCGCAGCAGTTCGAAGTCGTACATGTACTTGTGGCGGGCAAGATAACTGGCGCGATCCTCCACGAAAAAGTAGTTCTCCAGCATCTCTTTCTTGTGGCCGGCATGGTACTGCGCTATGGCATGGGCAAGATCCGGAACGCTGATACGGCAGATGCCGCCTGGCTTGAGCACGCGCAGGGTCTCGGCGAGCAGGTGGCGCGCATCCTGTCTGAACAGATGCTCGAGGAAATGCGACGAGTAGACGAAATCGGCGGTGTCGTCCGGGAACGGCAGGTTGAAGGCCAGGTCGTGATGAATGAAGTGGTGCGAGGCCAGCAGCCGCAGATATTCGTCGAGCGAGTAGTAGCGGTTTGCCCCTGAGGCCCGGTACATGATGCCGACCAGCGCGGGCGGCCAGCCCGCGATCAGCGCATTGAGGCTGGCATCCACGTTCAGCCAGCCCGCACAGACTGCAAGGCCGCAGCCAAGGTTGAGCTTGACGCGGCCGTCCCCGGGATGCGGCACCGGCACCACGCGCCGGCTGCGCTTGAGCCGGCACAGTACGGTGTTGGCGGTTTCGATGGCGGTGCGCAGCAGGGTCATGTCAGTTTTGTGCTACTGGATACATCGTCGGGACACCGTCCCTGATCGGATACTCGGCATGGCAGGCATCGCAGGTGATATGGGACACCTGTGGCGAGAGAGAATTCTGGCCGCAGCTGGGGCACTGCAGCAGTGAGGCCAGATCAATACCCTTGTTGCGGCGTGTCTGCGACAGCGCCGTCCGAAGGCCATTCAGGGCGAGTCCTCGCCAGCCCGTGCGCATCGGCGTAGCGTGGCCATTCAATGTACCTGCGGGCGGCTCCCAGTCGGCGCGCACTTCAGGGTTGATCACCTTGAAGCTGATGTGCGATTCCCAGTAATGACGAACGTGAAATGCGAAGGGATGCGTCGGGATCAGTTGCCCCGCAACCAGCGGCTTGGCCTGATGCTCGTACAGCTCCACCAGCTCGGAATCGATACGCCACCCGGATTTCTTGCGAATCACCAACCGGCCTTCCCGGCTGGTGATCTCCAGGCGATGGTCGTGGTAGGGGTTGACCCGCTCCATGAAGGCATCCGGCACTTCGATATAACCGGCTCTTGCCACGCGCTGCAGCTCGCTCAGAAAGCGC
Source organism: Burkholderiales bacterium (assembly GCA_964201515.1). GTDB lineage: Bacteria > Pseudomonadota > Gammaproteobacteria > Burkholderiales > SG8-39 > CAIYPG01. Next base: position 2,010 of record CAXNGL010000040.1, on the reverse strand, counting down.
TCCGGAGCGGGCGAATGTTCCAGTACGTGCGAGGCGATGACGAAATCGAAGGCACCGTCGCGAAACGGCAGTGACTCGACGTAGCCGAGCACCATCGGGCGGTCAACCTTCAGGGGGACCCAGTGCCGCTCGCGGGTGGATTCGTAGGCATCGAGCAGGACATTGGCCCGGGGGTAGGGGTTGCCGCCGGACCCTACCTCCAGTACCAGCGCATTGCGATCAACGGGGCAGTGTAGTCGGCGCAATGACCACGCAATGCGCTCGAACCCGAGCTGCCACGCCCAGCGCATGGGCGTCGACTGAGGCTCAAGCATGCGCGCCCTTGGGAAACAGCCCTGACTCGACCATCCACCCGAGCAGGTCGCGCAGTCGTGACTCAAGATCGTGGCCATCCGCCTTGACTCGCAACCGCCCGGCCTGTGCCACGGCACGGCGCAGGTTTTCATCTCCCACGTAGAGGGTGAGCTTGGAAATCAATTCCTCCGTGGAGCGGAAATAGTCGGCATCGCGGCCCTCGGCGAACAGCGTGGCAAGATCATCGGAGTGTTCGCTGAGCATCATCGTTCCGGTGGCGGGAATCTCGAAACAGCGGCGGGTATAGGTGTCGCGGTTAAGTCTGGAAAAAAAGCACAGCGCCACCTTCGCACCGCAGAGCGCTTTATTGTAGTCCTCGCCCCATACGAGGCGCACTGGCCGAAGGTGCTTGAGCACGCTGGAGCGCGACAACACCGGGTCCCAGTCGTAGCCCGGCCCAAACAGCCGCAAGCGGAAACCCTGTTTCACCACGGCCTCCAGCAGTTCCACCCGGCCATCGTCTTCGTAGTGCCCGACAAAGACGACGTCAGCTGCGTATGCCGCCTCGTCCTGCGCTGTCAGCGTGACCGGATGATTGCGTTCCGGGATGAACCAGGAACGCAACAGCCGAACCCTTTTTGCACCGTGGTTCTGGAAATCCTGCAGATTATGGTGCCGATAGGCCAGCGCAACGTCGTACTCCGCCAGGCAGTCCAGGAAATGGCGCCAGCGATAGTGCGGCTGCCCGGGACCGAATGGGTCGTCGTTGTTGTAGCCGGCAATGACGATGCCCGGAACAAGCCCGCGAATGTCACGCAAGGTGCGTGCCTGGACATGCGTGCCGCGGTAGATCAACAGCAGGTCCGGCCGCATTGTCGCGACGGTGCGAAGCAGGTCCGTGTTGAGGCGGGTTACCACCGGGCCGCGCACGAATTTGTCCTGGGCCCTGAGCAACAGGCGCGATAGCCTGCCCCCCAGGGTCTCGGCAGGCAACTTGAAATAGGCACTCCAGAGAAATCCCTGCGTCTCATGTCCAAGCGCTCGGAGCGTGCGTATTACCGGCTGCTCGTGCAGTTCGGAATGCCCGTCTCCCGCAACCAGTATCCTCAAGTCGAGCGTCCCTTGTACAGTTTGCCGAAAGTGGGTGTATGGCCGAGGCGGCGCTTGATGAACTGGATGAGCCGCTCGGAGCCTCGTGGCCCGAGCAACAGCAGGGACGCGACGTACAGGTAAAACAGGAAACTGTGGCCGTATCCGATCCTGTGAAGCTCACGCACGTAACCCAGGAACTCTGGCAAGGGCTTATCCGCCTGGATCGACAGTACCGGGTAGGAGTAGCGGGAGATATCTTCCAGTATGGCGTCCCGGATGGGGACGCCGTCGATATCCTGCACGCATTGCGCCACCTGCAGCATGCCGCGCATGAAGTGCAGGGAAGACTCGATCGTTCGCACGCTGGGCACGAATTTTCCACGCTCGCTGTCCGCGTTGCCATGCTCGGGAATTCCGCCGTTGCGATACAGCGCGATGATCTGCGGTACAAACACCGCGTTCATGCGACCCAATATTCGTGCGACCAGGTAGATCTGGTAGAGGAGCGTCCCATCCACCGCATCGGTTGCAAACTCATGGGCCAGTTGGCGATGCAGTGTGACGCCAGGGATCACGACACAGCGGCGATAGGCGGTGACGATGCTTTCCGTGCCGGCGGGGAAG
>CAXNGL010000039.1:0-14588 GCA_964201515.1 Burkholderiales bacterium | reverse complement strand
CTCCTGCTCGAACAGCACGCTGGCGGCACCGTTGCGCACCAGCTCGATGCGCGGGCGGCGGTGCGGATTGACGAACGCCTCGCCCTCGGTGCCTTGCAGCAACAGTGACGTTCCGTCTTCGGACAGCAGCACATCTCTCAGCGCCGCCAGGGTCTGCGCATCGTCGGCGGCCACCAGGCGCATGCCGGCGCCGGCAAACGGATCGAGCAACAAGGCCATGACCTGGCACAGGCCGCCCACGCCCAGGCGACTGCGCAGCGACAGCAGGCGCGCCAGACCGGGCGCCAGCACCCCTGTCGGCACAAAGGCCAGGCGGTCGCGATCGAGTGCCGCCTGCGCCTGCGCCTGCGTGGTGCACGGCATCACGCCCAACTCGCGAAACACATACGCGCTGGCCACGCCACCATGCCCTTCCAGGGTGCCGTGCATCAGCACCGGAATGTGCAATCGCTGCAGCACCAGGGCAACCAGTGGCGCCAGGTTGCGCTGCTTGTGCACGCTGCCGTAGGCGGGAATCACCACCGGATGCGGTCCGCTGCCCGGAACCCATTCTGGCCATGGCATGGCGAGCACGCGGGCCGACATGGCGGCGCTGAAATCGAGCAGCATGGTGGACGATAGCGGCCTTCCCGCCAGCGCGACAATCAAGGCACCCAGTTCCAGCTCCGGCACGCCGCCATCGAGCATCGCTGCAAAAAGCTGCTGTCTTTCGATGCTGTCGGCAGCGAAATCAGCCCCGCCGTCCCCGGACAGCGACTTGATCAGATGCGCATAGCTCATGGGTGCTGCCCCCTCCATCGGTGGTGCATTGCCTTTAGCAAAGCCGATGCCATGGCGGCGCAAAAAAATAATACCGGTAATTCAGCAGGTTGACGGCGCTCGGGGATCGCTGGCGTGGCGCTGCGGCACCACCACGCACAGCTGCGCACGACCATGCATCACGATGGTGCAGCATGGCGAAGGACAGGCGTGGGAGCCGCGACCTATGCAGGCAGGCGCGGCGCGGGGCAACCCCGGGCCACGATAAGAAAATGTGAAGCCGGCCTGTAAGCCGGGTTCTGTCGCGGCAGGCCTTTCGACTTACCGCGCAGCGATCATTCCTCTAGGCCCGCGGTTGCCCGTGGGCTCAAGCCACCTACCCGCGGACTCGGCGAGCAGCGTCATCGTCCGCCTATTTGGTGTTGCTCCGGGTGGAGGTTACCGTGCCAGCCGTGTTCCCACGGCCGCGGTGCGCTCTTACCGCACCGTTTCACCCTTACCTGTGCGTATCGACACTGACGTGTCGATACGGGCGCTTGCGCGCCCTCCCCTTTAAGCCTCTCGAAAAACCTGCGAACCTCGCGGCGCGCCTGCTCTTCAATTGGCGAGACTTTGCGGCGTCGCGCTTGCGCGCGGGCCGCAAAGTCCGGGGGCCATCGGCGGTTTGCTTTCTGTTGCCCTGTCATCGCCTTTGCCGGGAGTTGCCCCCCGGCTCCTGCGTCTGGGCGTTACCCAGCACCCTGCTCTACGGAGCCCGGACTTTCCTCCCTGCCCGTATTCTGGACACGGCGACCGCCCGGCCGGCTTCACGAGGTGGAGTGTACTCCGCGGGACCTGCGACCGGGCCTGAATTGCCAGCTATCGTCGTAATACTCCGCATGCGCGTTGCCCGCATGCCATCCGGGGATGCCCAGCACCGGCAGGGGCGACAGCATACGCGTGGAGGACAGCGACGCGGGCTGGCAAAACCACTCGGCGGCGCGCGCATCCAGCGCCGCCACCTGTTCGCCTTGCGGTCGTTCCAGTTCTCGAGCATCCACCGCAAGCACCAGCGCTTTGGCCGTCAACCCGCGAAACGGCGCGCGCAACTTGTCGGCAAGCGCATGCCCGAATACATGGAAACGCATGCTGCGGGCAACCGCGTCACGCTGCTCCCAGAACAATTCCTTCCACCGGAAATTCGCCAGCAACGCGGCAAGCCCGGGATCAGCGCACGCCACCAGCAGCCCATCCTCATCGAACAGCGTCAGCACGTCGCGCACGACGCCGCGCGAGCCTGCCGTGGCCGAGGGGGCCACGGCGACATGTACATGGTGCAGGCAATTGAGCGCACGTTTTGTGTGCGGGTAGGCGATCCACGCCAGCGCGTTGAAGGCATCGTGCCAGTTGGCGTTGCGCACCGGCACTTCGCCGCTGCGCCAGGTGCGCTCCTCGTAACCTTCTGCGGCATCGGCGGCTGGCGCATCGCGCACGAAGCGGATCGGCAGGCCCGAGGTGGTGCAGTGCGACGCACCGCGCAGCAGATTCAACGCATCGAGCGAAGGTGGCACCCCGCCTGCCGCCAGCGCGCCGTCGAGCAAGTTACCCGGCGGGAAGGACATGGTCCGGTAACGACATTGCGGCGCTCAGCCGGCGAATGGCCGCCAGGTGCGCGCCGCGCGTCACCACGGATACTTCAGCCTTGCCGGATCGGATCAGGCGCACCGCCAGGTTGCTGCCGATCGCTCCAGCGCCGAATACGCAAACTTTCATACTGGTTCCCAACGCAACCATTCACATAGCCCTGAACGCAGCCCTGAACGATGGCTCAGCCACGCCTCATCAGCGAGGCGCGCTCAGGCCAGTTTCCAGGCCAGCGATTCGCCCGCACGCAGCGGCACCAGCGTCTCGCCACCCAAGGTGAATTCCGCGGGCACGGTCCACGGCGCGCGCCTGAGCGTGACCGTCCCGGTGTTGCGCCGCAGGCGGTAGAAATCGGCGCCGTGGAAACTGGCGAATGCCTCCAGCTTGTCCAGCGCCCTAGCCGCCTCGAAGGCCTCGGCATACAGCTCCAGTGCCGCGTACGCGGTGTAGCAGCCGGCGCAGCCGCAGGCATGCTCCTTCAGGTGGCGCGGGTGCGGCGCGCTGTCGGTGCCGAGAAAGAACTTCGGGCTGCCGCTGGTTGCCGCTGCGACCAGCGCGCGGCGGTGCTCCTCGCGCTTGAGCACCGGCAGGCAGTAGTAGTGCGGCCGCACCCCGCCCTGGAAGATGGCATTGCGGTTATAGAGCAGGTGGTGGGCGGTGATGGTCGCCGCCACGTTGGCGGGCGCCTCCGCCACGACCTGGGCCGCTTCACGGGTGGTGATGTGCTCGAACACCACGCGCAGCCCGGGAAATTGCCTGCGCACCTCGGCGAACACACTGTCGACGAAGACGCGCTCGCGATCGAACACGTCCACCCCCGGCGTCGTCACTTCGCCATGCAACAAGAGCGGCAGGCCGTGCTTTTCCATCGCCTCCAGTGCCGGGAAGGCGCGTTCAAGCTTGGTGACGCCGGCATCCGAATGGGTGGTGGCACCGGCCGGGTAATACTTGAGCGCATGCACGAATCCGCTCGCCTTCGCCGCAGCGATTTCAGCCGTGGCGGTGTTGTCGGTCAGGTACAGGGTCATCAAGGGCTCGAACGCCGCCCCTACGCCGGCCTTCGGCCGCGACGCAAGGATGCGCTCGCGATAATCGCGCGCCAGCGCCACAGTTGTCACCGGCGACTTGAGGTTGGGCATGACGATGGCACGCGCGAACTGCGCCGCCGTGTGGCCGACCACGGCAGCCAAGTGCGCGCCATCGCGAAGATGCAGGTGCCAGTCGTCCGGGCGAACCAGGGTGATGGATTGGATTGAAGTATTCATGGGCGCCAATCATACCTGCTGCAGGGAAGGGGACCAGAAAAGGGAAGGGGAAAGACCACGCTTTCCGACGCCAATTCCCCCGAGGCTGCAAATGTCCTCATCGGAAATCGTGGTCTGTCCCTTCATTACGTTCTTCCTCGCTCGCTACGCTCGTCCCGCTCGCGCAGCGCACACTGAGGTGCGCCGTTCAGCCCTTCTTCGCCGGCTGCTTTCCCGCCAGTTCAAGCGCCCGCTCGTAGACCTCGCCGCGACGCAAGCCGGTGATCGCGCAGGCAAGCTTCACGCTTTGCGCCAGCGGCAGTGCGGCGAGCAGAGGGTTGAGCACGCCATCGAGCGCTGCCGCCGATGCGCCCTTTTTCGCGCTCGCGCCCGTGACCAGCAGCACGAATTCGCCGCGCACACGATTCGGGTCCGCGGCCAGCCATGCCGGCGCATCCGCCAGCGCGCAGCGATGCACCGATTCGAACAGCTTGGTCAGCTCGCGGGCGATGACCATGTCGCGCGCCCCCTCCTCGCCACCGAGAACCGCAGCAAGGTCCTCGACGCAGGCCTGCACGCGGTGCGGCGACTCATAGAACACCAGCAACGTCTGCAGGTCGGCCAGCGCGGCGATGGCGGTGCGGCGCGCCGACGCACGCTCCGGAAGGAACCCGGCAAAGTGGAAAGCCGTGCCGGCCAGCCCCGCCACCGACAGCGCCGCCATGGCGGCGCTCGGCCCGGGAACCGGAATCACCCGATAGCCGGCCTCGCGCACGCGCGCAACCAGGATCGCCCCGGGATCGGACAACACCGGGGTGCCGGCATCCGAGATCAGCGCCACCTGTTTGCCCTCGGCCAGCAAGCGCAGGATGTCCTCGGCGCGCCGGGCCTCGTTGTGTTCGTGCAGCGACAGCATGCGCGTGCGGATGCCATGGCGATCGAGCAGGCGCGCCGAATTGCGCGTGTCCTCGGCCGCGATGACATCCGCCGCTGCGAGCACCTTCAATGCCCGCAGCGTGATGTCCTCGAGATTTCCGATGGGCGTGGCAACCACATATAATCGGGCGCCCGCAACGGATTCGGCAACCTCGCCGCCGCCCGGTGCGTGATCGGATTCCTCACCCGCTGTACCGCCCGGTTCATCATGTCCCGAATGCATCGCTTCCCATCCCTCTTCCTGCTGGCGGCGGCCCTCGCCGCGAGCCCCGCATTGTGCACCGTGTGCGCGGCGGCGGGTCAGCCAGCCGCGGGAAAGCCGGCCGCAGCATCAACGGCCTCGCCCGCCACTCCCGCCGCATCGACACCGCTGATCAGCCTGCTGCTGCCACTCGACTCACCCGACTTCGCCCCGCTCGCCAGCGCCGTACAGGCCGGTTGCGACGCCGCCTTCTCGCTGCAGCCGGTGCGCCCGCGCCTGGAGATCGCGCGCACCGACGCCAGCGCTGCGCGCGTCATCGATGCCTGGGATGCGGCCGCGAAGCGGGGCGCTAATGTGATCATCGGACCGATAACCAGGCTGACGGTATCGGCATTGGCGAAAGCATTGTTATCACGGGCTCCCTCCTCCTCGTCACCCGCGCCCCTCACCCTGACGCTCAATGCGCCTGACGAGGCCACGGCCCTGCCGCCGCGCTTCTACACCTTCGGCCTGTCAGTCGAGCAGGAGGCACGCGCCATCGCCCGCACTGCCTGGGTCGAGGGGCAGCGCACCGCCATCGTGGTGCAGCACCGGGGCGCGCTGGAACTGCGCGCCAGCCGCGCATTCGCCGATGACTGGCTGGCCTACGGCGGCCGCATCATCGACGTGCGCGACTTCGATGCCGCCAGCAACCTGGAAGCCTTGCGCGGACAGCTCGCCCGCTCGGGAGCCGACCTGCTGTTTCTTGCCGCCAGTGCCGGCGAGGCGCGGCGCGTGCGTCCCTATCTCAACAACCAGATTCCGGTCTACGCCACCTCCCAGGTCAACGACGGGCGCCTCGATCCTGGCGCCAATGTCGATCTCACCGGCATTCGTTTCGTCGACATGCCCTGGCTGCTGGAACCCGATCACGCCGCCGTCATGGTCTATCCGCGCCAGGAGTCACTGTCGCCGGACCTGCAGCGCTTCTATGCCCTGGGCATCGATGCCTGCCGCATCGCCGAGCTGATGCTCACCGGGCGCAATCGCATCGAGATCGACGGCGTGACCGGGCGCCTGATCCTCATCATGCAGGATACGGCGCCGGTGGCCCTGCGCGCGGTGCTGCGCGAACCCGCGCTGGCCAGCTTTCGCGATTCCTCGATGCTGGCGCCACCAGCCGAGCCGGCGGCCAAGCCGCCTGCGCAGTAGACGATTGGAATAAAGGAATGCAAGCCATGAGTTCAATCAAGCAGGAAGACCTGTCACGCGGACAGAGCATGCTGATTCTTGGCGGGGCGGCCATCATGCTCAGCCTGGCCATGGGTATTCGCCAGAGCTGGGGCCTGTTCCAGCCGCACCTGATCCGCGACATGGGCATCACGGCGGCCGATTTTTCGCTGGCGATTGCGCTGCAGAATGTCATATGGGGTACCACCCAGCCTTTCGTGGGCATGCTCGCCGACCGCCATGGATCGCGCCTCATCGCGCTCGCCGGCACCGTGGCCTATGCCTTGGGTTTGCTGATCTGCCTGTATGCCGACTCCGCGCTCATGTTTACGCTTGGCGCCGGCGTCTGTCTCGGGCTTGCCATGTCCTGCACCGGATCGCAGATCGCCATGAACATCACGGCGCGAACAGCCACCGCGGCAAAACGCAGCGTGGCCCTGGGGAGCGTGTCAGCGCTCGGTTCTCTCGGCATCACTTTCGTATCGCCAATGGCGCAGTCGCTGATCACCAGCAGTGGCTGGGAAATGGCGATAGTGGCATTTCTCGCTTTGATGGTGGTGATGCTGCCGGCGGCTTTCTTCGCCGGAGGATCGGATCGCATCACGATCGAGACTACAGGCATGGCGCAGTCGGTCGGGGAAGCAGTGCGCGAGGCGCTGGGCCATCGCGGCTACATGGTTCTCGCCACCGCGTTCTTCGTCTGCGGCCTGCAACTCACGTTCCTCACCACCCACCTGCCCACCTACCTCGCACTGTGCGGGATGGACCCGACGGTGGGTTCGACTGCACTCGCAGTGATCGGGTTCTTCAATATCATTGGGTCGTACGCCTTCGGCTGGCTCGGCGGGCGCTACTCCAAACGCATGCTGCTGGGCGGCATCTACGTGCTGCGTTCGCTGTTCATCACCGCATATTTCCTGCTGCCGCCCTCGCCCACCTCGACGTTGGTGTTCGCCGCGGCCATGGGCACGCTGTGGCTGGGAGTCGTTCCACTGGTGACGGGCCTGATCGTGCATCTGTTCGGACTGCGCTACCTCGCCACGCTGTCGGGCATCGCCCTGTTCAGCCACCAGCTGGGCTCCTTCGTCGGCGCCTGGGGCGGCGGCCTCATCTATGGCGCGTTCGGGTCCTACGACCTGGCGTGGAAATCGGGCGTAGCCATCGGCATCATTGCGGGCCTGGCCCAGATGACCATGTACACGCGCCCCTCTGCCCGCATCGAGCGTGAATCCGCGTTGCAAGCGGCAGGGTAGGGTCTGCCTACATTCAGCACGCGCGCGCGATGAAAGAAACAGACCCTAGGTCGAATGGCACTTTCTTAAACGCCGCAATCCGGGAAAAGGAATAAACCGACTCTGCTGTATTCGGAAACCGCATTTTGATACGGATGCTGTTTATCCGTATCAAAATGCGGTTGGCCCGCGGCAGCGCTACCAAAAAACCTGCACCAACGAAACATCCGTTGGTGCGGAGCGTCGCTTTCGCGCGGATGACGAACTCATCCGTACGAAAACAACGATCTTCAGCAAACCGCCCGCAGCAGGGGGGATGTATCCCCTCGTATTGAAGCGAACGCTCAGACCCCGTACAGGCTCGCCGCGTTGCCCCACAGGATCTGCTTGCGTTCCCGCGCCTTGACGTCCGCGAAGGAGCGCGCGATGGCGTCGCGACTGGCCGGCCAGGCTGAGGTCGTCAGCGGGAAGTTGGTGCTCCACAGGATGTTCGCCGCGCCGACATGCTTCAAGCAGTGCATCAGCGACTGCTTGTCGTACCAGCCCGCCACGTAGCACTGGCGCTGGAATAGTTCCAGCAGGGTGTGGGTGTAGCCGCGCGACTTCAGGTCCATGTTGGAGAACTGGTGGTCGCCCATTTCCAGGGCGAACACCAGCCAGCCCAGCGCGCTCTCCGGAAACACCACCTTGAGCCTGGGATGGAAACGCAGCGCGCGCGACATCAGCATGTTGCCGAGGATGGTGGAGTTGCCCGCCGGCCGCGTGATGGCGCGGTAGGCCTCTCGCAGCTTGGGCGAGAAACCCGACCAGGGCTCCATCTCCAGTTCAGGCGATGCCCCGGAGTGAAAGCACACCGGGACGCCGAGCTCCTCGCAGGTGCTCCAGACGATGTCGTAGGCCTCGTCGTTGATGTGCGGCACGCCTTCCCGCAGATGCAGCGGGATGGCCGGGAACACCACGCCCTTGTGGCCCTTGCCCACGGCGCGGCGGATTTCCCCTGCCGCGGCCTCGGGCGCCAGCGGCACCACGCATTGCGGAATGAAGCGCTTGCTGACCGACGCCCATTCCTCGATCAGCCAGTCGTTGTAGGCCTGGACGCAGGCAAGTTCCAGCGCCGGATCGGTGATGCGGCCGAAGGACTCTCCGGCGACGCCGGCCACCATCGGATAGAGCACCGAGTAATCGACGCCGTCGGTGTCCATGGCCTTGAGGCGCAGCCGCGCGTCGTAGGCGACCGCCGGAACATCGGCCCAGCGCGTGATGCGCTCCGCCGCGGACCCCAACGCGGCGCCAACGTCGGCCACCTTTGCCAGCGCCATCTCGCGCCCGTCCACCACCCAGCTCGCACTGCCGTCCGCCTGCGTCTTCAGGTGGGGAATGCGCTCGCCCCACTTCGCCTTCGACAAACGCTTGGTCCATACCTCGGGATGCTCGAGCACATGGTCATCCACGCTCAGGAAATGTCGCTTTGCCGCCATATTGAACTGCTCCCCATTAATGACTGATTCCGCCGCGGGTCGCAACGCGGGCCGCGCTCGCTGCGTCCCCTGTCGCTCTACGCCGAATGGCACTTACTCAGGCGCCGACCTCCGACACAAAGAATAAACCGACTCTGCCCTATTCAGAAACCGCGTTTTGATACGGATGGCGTTTATCTTGATCAAAACGCGATTGGCCCGCGGCCAGCGCTGCCAAAACCTGCACCAACGAAAAATCCGTTGGTGGGGATCGTCGCTTTCGCGCATGTGATGAAACCATCCGCACGAAAACAACGACCTTCAGGAAACCGCTCTCCGCCGGAGCGGGACGCGCCAAAAACCCTTAAGTCAGTGCCATTGGCCTAAGCCAGCTTGTAGAGCGTGTTGGCGTTCTCGTAGAGCAGCTTCTTGCGCACCGCCGCAGGCACTTCCTCGACCACGTGGTCGGCATGCTTCCATGTCCCCGGATAGGTGGATGTGCTGTGCGGGAAGTCCGTCTGCCACATGAGATTGTCGGTGCTGAACTGGTCGCGCAGCTCGATGCCGGCGCGCTCGAACCAGAACATCGAGTAGATCTGGCGGCTGAACTGCTCGCTCGGCCGCGTGACAATGCCCTCGGTCCACAGCCTGCGGCGCTCCCATTCGTGGTCGCAGGATTCCAGCACGTACTGGATCCAGCCCAGGCCAATCTCCGCCCACACCCACTTCAGCTTCGGGTAGCGGTCGAGCACCCCCGAGAACAACAGGTTGGGCAGGAACTGCGTCGGCAGGCTGAAAGCGCCGGGGAGGAAGCTGGTGCTCTCTTCGGCGAATGAAAAACCCTTCCACACCGGGCCACGCAGCATGATGCCGCCGTTGGCATGCCAGTGCACCGGCATCTGCTCGCCCTCGCAGGCCGCCCACAAGGGGTCCCAGTAGCGGTCGCAGAAATGCGGCAGGCCCTGATGGCCGCCGGCACCCGCCATGCCCATCCAGTCATGCTTGCCCTGGATGGCCAGGCTGGGTTCCACCACCATCAGGATGCCGCCGTGGCCGGTCTTCCGCGCGCGCTTCACCTCGGTCACCGCCGCCTCGACGCCATTCAGGTAGGGGATCAGTGCCAGCGGCACGTAGCGATCGGAGGCGCGGCGCCATTCGGCCAGCGCATCGTTGTGCGCCTGCACGCAGGCGAGCTCCAGCTCCGCATCGCCCTGGAAAAAAGTGGCGTTCTGGATCGGCGGGTTGGGGTACAACACCTCGCCGTCAACGCCATCCTGGTCCAGTATCTTCAGGCGCGCGATGGGATCGTAGGCAGCCTTGGGCACGTCCTCCCAGCGCTGCACGCCGCGCTCGCGATTGCCCTCGCCCATCATGGCCGGGCAGTTGACCGGCCAGCGGTTGTCCACCACCTTGCCGTTGACCACCCAGCGGTGCACCGGGAAGTCCCAGGCCTTGGACATCATCTTCGGGTCGCTGGTCTCGATCACGTGCGGGATGCGGTCGCCGAATTTTGCTTTCGACATGCGGCTGGTGAAGGCGTCGCGATCGAGCTGCGCGTGCGAATCGGCGCTGAACAGGCCGTGCTTGAATTCCATGTCCTTCTCTCCTTGGTGAGGGAACGGGTGTTACTGGGGCTTCACGCCGGCGTTGCGCGACGCCTCGGCGAACACCTTGTAGGTATCGGCAACCACTTTCGCCGCTGCCGCGGGCCCCAGGTCGGCGATGTCCATGGTCAACTTGCTGTAGCGTGACACCACCTCGGGATTCTTCAGTGCCTGGGATCCGGCCTGATGAAGGCCGTTGATCGCGGCCTCCGGCGTTCCCGCGCGCACATGCAGGGCCCAGTTCAGGCCCGGCACATTGGGCAGGCCGATCTCCGCGAAGGTCGGCACTTCGGGCATGCGCGCCTGCCGCTTGTCGCCCGTGACGGCGAGGATGCGCACGCGATCGATGATGACGGCGGCCGCCGACTGCGCCGTGATGCTCAACTGGATCTCGCCCGCGGCGACGGCGCGCGTGAACGCCCCGGGCGCAGGATAGGGACCGAATACGGTGACGCCGTGGATGCCGAGGTGGCGCATGACGGTGTCGCCCAGCAGCTGGGTGGCCGGGTCGCCCGATCCCCAGTTGAACTTGCCCGGCGCCGCGCGCACGGCCGCGACCTGCTCGGCAATCGACTTCCAGGGAAGCGTGTTGGCGCTCAGCCACACGAACGCCCCCGAGGTGAGGCCGATCACCGGCGGCAGGTCCTTGATCGGGTCAAAGCGCAGGTCCTTGGTGATCAGGGGCAGGCTGACGAGGCCGGTCACCGAGGACAGCAGCAGCGTGTAGCCATCGGCGGGCGCCTGGAGGGCTACGTATTCGGACCCGATGATCGAGTTGGCGCCCGCCCGGTTCTCGACCACCACGGGCTGGCCCAGGTGGCGGCCCATGTCGTTGGCAACGATCCGCGCGGTGCTGTCCGAACTCGATCCGGCCGTGCCCGGCACGATGATGCGCACCGGCCTGTTCGGGAAACCCTGCGCGAACGATGTCGCGGATAGCACAAGGGTAATGGCCATGGCCAGCAACGGCAATGCCCGGTGTGTCGGGAAATTCATATCAATCCTCCTGGTCGAAACGGATGCCGGCGCGCGTTGCAGCCGAGCACCCGGAATATAACAGAGCGGCGGCGACGGCCGTGCGCGATTCGCAGCGCCTGTCCACCGTGCGCCCAGTCGGCCGTTATCAGGTCAATGAGCCGTTCAATTGCATGGACCCAGCCAGCCACCGTCCCGTTTTGGGAGCCAGGCGCATGAACCGCCGAACCGGCGACGCTGCCGAATCAAAGGCCGCGGCGTGGCTCACCGATCGCGGGCTGACGGTGATCGGGCGCAACTGGCGCTGCCGCTTCGGCGAGATCGACCTCGTGCTGCGTGACGGCCCGGTACTGGTATTCGCCGAAGTGCGCCTGCGCGGAAACCCGCGCTTCGGCGGTGCCGCGGCGAGCATCGATGCACGCAAGCGCCAGCGCCTCATCGCGGCGGCGCAGTTGTACCTGGCCAGCAGGCCCGCGCTGCGCCAGCGCCCCTGCCGTTTCGATGCCGTGCTGATGAACGATGCCGCAGGTGCCGGGCTGGAATGGATCCGCAATGCCTTCGATGCCTGAACCCCATCGCCCCGCGCCGGAATCCTGCGCGCCGCGACCGCGCACACGGGGGGTCGCCCGCGCCATGCTGCTGGCGTGCCTGATGGCAGGCAGCCTGACGGCGGCGGCGCAGTCGGTGCGCCTGCTGGTGCAGAGTTCGCCGCTGGCCGGGTTCCGCTATCACGAAGCACCTGATGCCTTTCCCGACATGCGCATCGGCGACCCGCTCGACCTCGTGCGCGAACCGGACAATCCCCACGACGCCTCCGCCGTGCGCGTGCAATGGCGCGGCCGCCTGCTCGGCTACGTGCCGCGCGCCCGCAACGACGCGGTGGCCTGGGCCATGGACCGCGGTGAGTCGATGAGTGCCCGGGTCAGCCGCCTGCAGCAGCATCGCAACCCCCGTCAGCGCATCGAGTTCGAAATATTCGTGCACTAGTGCCCCCCCGAAGACCGGGCAGGCCCGGATCGGAGAACCGGCCAGCAGTAACGGAATGTAAGGGCGAACCCGAGGGCAGGGGCCACCCCGGAGCACTGCGGTAGAATGGGGGCATGGCAAATTCCTCCGCGTCCAAGCAGCGCACAGCCCCGGCTACGGGTCCCGAATCCGAACTGCAGGCACGCGTGGCCGGCCATTTCCGCGCCAGCGCCGAAGCCAAGCTCAAGGCGGTCGATGCCCTCTCCGGGCCCATCGCCGATGCCATCGAAGCCATGGTCAAGTGCCTGGTCGACGGCGGCAAGATCCTGTCTTGCGGCAACGGCGGATCGGCGGCAGACGCACAGCACTTTTCCGGCGAACTGCTGAACCGATTCGAGCGCGAGCGCCCGGCGCTTGCCGCCATCGCGCTCACCACCGACACCTCCACGCTCACCGCCATCGCCAACGATTACAGCTACGAGCTGGTGTTCTCCAAGCAGGTGACGGCGCTCGGGCATCCGGGCGACGTGCTGTTCGCCATTTCGAGCAGCGGCAACTCGGCCAATGTGCTGCGCGCCATGGCAGCCGCCCATGAGCGCGACATGCGCGTGGTGGCGCTGACGGGCAAGGGCGGCGGCGAGATGGCCAATGCGCTCGCGCCCGACGACGTCCACATCTGCGTGCCGCATACGCAGACCGGCCGCGTCCAGGAAGTGCATTTACTGACCCTCCATTGCCTTTGCGATGGCATCGATTACATGCTTCTGGGAGCCGAATGATGATCCGCACTCACCGCACCACACCGCTGCGCCTTGCCACACTGGCACTTGTCCTCTCGCTCGCGCCGCTTCTCCAGGGATGTTTCCCCGTCGTCGCCGCCGGCGTCGGCTCGGCAGCCATGGTCGCCGTCGACCGGCGCCAGCCCGATGTCATGCTCGGCGACGAGCGCATCGAGCTCACGGCCAGCCAGCGCATATCAGTGGCGGTGAAAGACCAGGCCCACGTCAACGTGACGGCCTTCAACCAGACACTGCTGATCACCGGCGAAGCGATATCCGCCAAGATCAAGGCCGACATCGAAAAGATGGTCGCCGAGATTCCCCAGGTGAAGAGCGTGGTGAACGAACTGCAGGTGGCCGGACCGAGTTCCTTTTCGGCACGCTCCAACGATACCTATCTGACCGGTCGCGTGAAAGCGGCCTTCATCACCGGCAACAAGTTCTCGGCCAATGACGTCAAGGTGGTGACCGAAGACGGCGTGGTCTACCTGCTCGGGATGGTCACGCGCAAGGAAGCCGACGACGCCACCGAAGTCGCGCGCGCCATCGGCGGCGTGAAGAAGGTCGTGCGCGTATTCGAGTACATCGCCGTCGCGCCCAACGCGCCGGTGTCGGAGCCGGCCAGGAAATAGTCTGCGCGGGAACGACGCCCGCGGACCGGACGGAACTCCAGATGTTGCAGATCACACCGTCCGTTGCCATTGCCGATGATGAAGTCCAGTTCAGCGCCATCCGCGCGCAAGGCGCGGGTGGCCAGAATGTCAACAAGGTATCGTCGGCCATCCACCTGCGATTCGACGTGCGCGCATCCTCGCTGCCCGAGGAGTGGAAGGCACGCATCCTCGCCACCAGTGACCAGCGCATCACCCGCGACGGTGTCATCGTCATCAAGGCGCAGGAGACGCGCAGCCAGGACAAGAACAAGGCCGACGCCCTGGCACGACTGCAGGAACTGATCCGCGCCGCCATCGTCGTCCCGAAAAAACGCCGGCCTACCAAGCCGACGCGTTCGTCGCAGAAGAAGCGGGTGGAGGGGAAGGTGTTGCGGGGACGCATCAAGGCTTTGCGGAGGAGCGCTGCGGATTAGCGGCAGCCCCGATATCGATTAGGTTTCGCCTGACGGCGAGTTACTTTGCGTCGAACGGTTTCGCCTGCTGGCGAGTTACTCTCTTTTGCTTGTGCAAAAGAGAGTAACCAGAGAAAAGCACACCCCGAAGCATCGGTCGCCTGCGGCGACTGCCCTGCGCTGCTCGCAGACGCCAGCGGCTGCGGAACTCGCTCCCCCGCTTGCGCGGGCTCGCTCAGACAGTCCTCGCCGAAACCCTGACGCCTGCTGCGCTGCTCGGCGACGCACACGGGGCCCCGGAAAAGCCGCCAAGGAATGGACGCTTGTGTCAGTTTTTCCGTTGCACATGTTCGTAGCGTGTTGCCTTATCATCCAAATTGGCAGCATTTCTCTACAGCGGATGGGTTGGGGGTGGGGCCCCGTTGGGGACGCCGAGAAGCGCAGGCAGCGCTGGGGTTTCGGCGAGGACTGTCTGAGGGAGCGCAGCGACCGAGTTCCGCAGCCGCCAGCGATGACGAGCATCGCAGGGCAGTTTC
>CAXNGL010000038.1:0-14590 GCA_964201515.1 Burkholderiales bacterium | reverse complement strand
TCTTCCAGAAGCCCAGCGTGAGCCACTTCACTGCGGGCAGCATCTGGCTCAAGGTAAAGGGCCAGACCAAGCAGAACGCCTACTTGAACCAGATGATCTGGTCGGTTGCCGAACAAATCTCGAAGCTCTCCGAAGCCAACGAGCTATTCCCGAGCGACATCATCTACTCCGGCACGCCGGAGAATGTGGGCCCGGTAGTGCGCGGCGACCTCATGGAACGCCACATCGACGGCTGCCCAACCTGAGCGTCAAGGTCGTCTGATCGGCGATGCGCCGGCCCTCCTGCGCGCCGTCAGATCAGGAAACAACCGGGACGCGGGTCAAGATCCGATCCAAGGGCTGGAACGCTATTGCGATGAAAGGATCCGCGCCGGAAATTCGGAGACCCAATTGTTTCCGTGGAATCGCTTGCTGATCCGCCAACCGTCGCTCGTGCGGACGAATTCGTCGATATAAAAGGCCCCGCGGACAACGAGCAGCCCCGTGTCGTCCCGCTTGCCGGCATGAACGGCGAGCCCCGAGCTCTCCGCCGTTGCCGTATCGCCGCTGATTCGAATTTCCGCATCATTGGCCAGGTACGGGGTGCTCATGATGCGCTGCATTCCGAATCCGCCTCCGCCGTTGGAGGTCGAGGCGAACCACTCCTTGTAATAGGTCTCGATCGCTGCGGCGCCCACCAGCTTCTGCCCATTCGACTCGAGCCTGGCGTCCTGAGTGAAGCAGGACGCCACCAGCTTGCTGTCGTTCTTCCGGATACCGCGAGAGTATCTGATCATGATGTCCGCAATTTCGGCGCGGTCCATCAGGATGCGCAATTGCGCCCGCATTGCATCGAGAGTTCTCCCACCGTCCTCGCTCATGTCACTCCCCTACAGGTCGTCGCAACCCGTCTCGTTGACCCGCAAAAATCACTCAAGCCACGCGGCCATGAACCGGCGGCCTCCGATCGAAGGTGGCGCGGACGTTCTCCAGGATGCCCCTGATCTCCATCACGGTGCCCAGACGCGATCCGCCCGCCAGGTGCGGTGTCAGTATCACGTTGTCCAGCGTGAACAGAGGGTCTCCCGGATGCCGTGGTTCGCGCCCGTGCACATCCAGGCCTGCTCCTGCCAGCGCCCCTGACCGCAAGGCACTGAACAGCGCAGCCTCGTCGACCAGCTGTCCGCGCCCCGTGTTGATGAAGATGGCGCCCCGTTTCATGCGCGCGAGGCGCTCCGCATCGATAAGTTTTTCCCCGCCTGCGTGAAATGTCGCGTGCAGGGAAACAATATCGGATTCCTCGAGCAGTTCGTCCAAGGTCCGGTACTCGACCCCGCACGCGGCCTCGTAAGCTTCTGGAAGCCGGGTGCGATTGAAATAAAGCACCCTCATGCCGAGCGCACGTGCCTTTTGACATACCAGGGAGCCGATCTCCCCCATGCCGATAATGCCGATCGTCTTGCCGTAAAGACCATTGACTCCCGGAATACCGGGCCAGTTGTAGCGCATTTGACCTTCAGGGGCCAGTGCACCGGCCGCGGGCGCGTCCCTTACCGCACGCTCGCTTGCGACAAGCTGCTTCAGCAGCGCGAGGGCCAGCAGGAGCACATGCTCCGCCACATAGTGCAACATGGGTCGTTGAAGGCAAGACACCCATACGCCTCTCGATTTCGCCGCAGCGCAATCGATCATGTCCGAGCGCTCACCCCAGCGCTGCACCAGCACCAGCGCGGGATTCGATTCCATCATCTCGCGTGTGACCTGTCCGCGGCGAAACAGCAGCACGTCGGACCCGATGGCATCCTCGGGGCGCTTGCACCTGACCAGACGCACGCCATCGGCCTCGGTGAGGCCTGCGGCGAGCGACCACAACGCATCCATGTCGCAAACCTCGGGGGCAAAAAATGCCTTCAGCCCTGGCTCGGCGGCGGCACGGTCACCCTTCATCAACTGATGGACAAGTCCGACCACATGGTCTTCATCGAGTATCGCGATGCTTTTCGGCATATTCAGGGTCGTCTCTATCGTTGCGGTGGCCGCACGTCGGCGATCGTCACGCCTTCTCCAGTTCGCGCACCCACATCTCCCACGGGCGGAGCAAGTTGGCATCCGAACCCTCGAAGGCGGCCTGGAAGTTGACGGCCTCCTGCAGCGTCAGGTAATTGACCTTGCCAAGCCGCAGCGCGTCAGACTGGATTCGCGCATTCAGTTCCGTATAGACCGCCCGAAATACCGCCATTCTCAAATTGCCGGCAACGACGGCATTGCCATGCCCGCGCATCAGGACGACCGAACTGTCCCCCAGGGTTTTTGCCAACGCCGCACCTGTGGGCCCCTTGACGATGAGCAGCGAATTATTGTCGCCCTCGACATCGCGGATCTCGAATACCGGCACCGGCTTGCGCAGGAATGAGGCCATGTGGCAAACGGGCTGCAAGGCGGTTTGCGTGACGCTGAACGGTATGACCATGGGCGAGTGGCTGTGGACGACGGCGTTGACGTCCGCGCGGGCCTTGAATATCTCGCCATGAATGCAACGCTCGGCATAGACCTTGCGGCCGCGCCCATCCAGGGGATTGCCGTCGAGGTCGAATTCCATCACGTCGTCCGGCGCAACCATGGCGGGGGCGCTGGACCGCGACATGAAATAGTGGCCGGGGTTCACCACGGAGCGCACGCTGACATGCCCAAAGGCATCGAGGATTCCCTGGTGAGCCAGGATATGGTTGGCCGTTACTAGGTCCTGTTTATTGAGTTCATCCTGCTGTACTGCGTCCATCTCCCCTCCCGAACCGCGGTGCACGATCAATGCCCAATAGTACGACGCCCCGCCCGCAATAGCAGCCCCTTGGACATGATCCTGACGAAGACGAATGGTCGCCAATACCCCTCTTGGCCACAGCCAAGCTTGTTTCATGACCATGCTTGTTTCATTGCTCATCGGATTGATTCTGTCTAAACTGGGTTGGTCGTTCCCGGCCTACTGGCCACCACAACGCATCTTCCTCGAGGACTCGCATGCAGAACACGAATCGGGTCGCCCTGGTCACCGGATGCGGCAAACAGGTTGGCATTGGAAGATCGACGGCGCTGGCTTTGGCGGCCGCAGGGTTCACGGTGGTTGCCGCCGATATCACTGCCACCGGCGCCGCCAATCAGCATGACATCGCCGGCTCAACCGGACAGGGCTGGCGGGGACTGGAGAGCCTGGTCGAGGAAATTTCGCGCAGCGGGGGCAAGGCATCAGCAGTCGTCGGCGACGTCAGCGTCGAGGCCGATGCACGGCGCATGGTGGAGGAAACTACCCGTCGCCACGGGCGCCTCGACGTGCTGGTCAACAATGCCGCTGCGCCTCACGGCGCCGACCGCAACGACATCGAAAACGTTCCGGTCGAGGCATGGGATTACGTCATGGCGGTGAACGCCAGGGGGCCGTTCCTGATGTGCAAGGCAGCGATCCCCTGGATGCGCAAACAGCAGTGGGGCCGCATCATCAACCTGTCGTCCAAGGCGGTCGGGCGCGGAAGCCCGCGGCGCACCGCCTACGTGGCATCGAAGGCCGCCGTGGTCGGATTGACCAAGGCGCTGGCCATCGATCTAGGCGACAGCGGAATCACAATCAATGCGATCATGCCGGGACCGATACTCACCTCGCGCGCGACAAGCACCAACCAGCGCGAATTCGGCGACGACCAGGCGGCCGCAATCGCCGAGCGAGCGAAAGCAGTACCGATCGGCAGGCTCGGGACACCGGAGGATGTTGCAGGCGTCATCGTATTCCTGGCGTCGGATGCGGCAGCATTCGTGACAGGACAGGCATTGGGAGTGGACGGCGGCTGGTGGTAGCGAATCACGCGCCGAGGATGGCAGGGAAATACAACTTGAAGGGAGGCGCGCAATGAAGGCACGACTGTTGAGTGACGTGGCAATGTTGGGGGCAGGGACTTTGATGCTCTGCACCACGGCCATCGCGCAGGAATTTCCGGCAAAACCGGTGCGGATTGTCGTAGCCAATTCGGCAGGCAGCATTGCCGACCTTGCGGCGCGGGTTCTCAGCCAGGAGATGACCAAGTTGCTCGGCCAGACCGTGATCGTCGAGCCCAAGCCCGGAGGAAACCAGCTCATCGGCCTTGAGTACGTGATGAATGCCCCGGCCGACGGCTACACCACCATTTTCACGTATGTGTCCCCGCTGGCCAGCCTTCCGGTCCAGGTAAAGAACCTCAAATTCGATCCGCTCAAGGACCTCAAGCCCATCACTACCGTCTTCGGCATCAAGGCTTTCTTCGTCACGCCCATCAAGCAGCCCTGGTCGAACTTCAACCAGATGGTGGCGTACGCGAAAGCCAATCCCGGCAAGCTCAATTACGGTTCGAACAACCTGTCCATCCAGATGGTGATCGAATCGGCCATCAGGCAACTGGGGATGGACATCGTCCACGTTCCCTTCTCGGGCGCGGGCCCGCTGATCCAGGCGGTGGCGACGAGCCAGATCCAGCTGGTCATCACCAATGACTCCAACCTTCAGACGTTCAAGGACGCCATCCGACCGGTGGCGGTAAGCGGCGAGGCTCGCCTCGCGAAATACCCCGATGTCCCGACCTTCAAGGAGCTGGGGCTGGCGCAGATTCGGGACCCGGAATACACCCTGAATATCCGAACCGAGGCGCCTAAACCGGCGGTCGACAAGCTGTACAACGCCGCCATCCAGGCCTTGCGAACCCAGGCGGTCAAGGACGGGCTGGCGAAAATGAGCATGGACACGGTCGGGGATACGCCCGAGTCCGCTTACAAGAAGCTGTTGGAAGAAGCTGCCTTGTACGCCGACATGGCCAAGAAGATGGGCATCAAGCCGGAGTAGCACAGTCTGCCGGTGGCAGGTTTCCGTTCCGAGGAGAACTGATATAAGCGCACATAGTTGGTTCAAGGTCGCCATGTTGGGGACATCGTTGCTTGGCTTTGGCGCACCCGCGCTCGCCCAGGAATTCCCGGCAAAGCCCGTCCGGATCGTCGTGGCCAATTCAGCTGGCAGCATCGCCGATCTTGCCGCCCGCTTGCTAGGCCAGGAAATGACCAAGTTCCTCGGGCAACCCATCATCGTCGAACCAAAACCGGGAGGCAATCAGATGATTGCCCTCGATCACGTGATGAGTTCCCCGGCTGACGGGTACACTACGGTCATCACCTACGTGTCGCCGCTGGCAAGCCTGCCGGTCCAGGTGAAGAGCCTGAAGTTCGATCCGCTCAAGGACCTGCCGCCGATCACCACGGTATTCGGGATCAAGGCTTTTCTCGTCACGCCCATCAATCAGCCGTGGACCACCTTCAACCAGATGGTTTCCTATGCCAAGGCGAACCCTGGCAAGCTCAACTATGGCTCGAACAACCTGTCGATCCAGATGGTCATCGAGTCGGTGATCCGCCAATTCGGACTGGACATCGTGCACGTTCCATTCTCCGGAGCAGGTCCCCTGATCCAGGCCGTCGTATCCAACCAGATTCAGCTCGTCATCACCACTGAAGCGAATATCCAGACCTTCAAGGATGCCATTCGCCCCGTCGGGATCAGCGGCGATAAGCGCGTGGCGAAATTCCCGGATCTACCGCTGTTCAAGGAGTTGGGCGTGGCCCAGATCCGAGACCCCGAATACACGCTCAACATCCGGTCCGAAACGCCACGCGCCGCCTTAGACAAACTGCACAGCGCCGCTGTGCGAGCACTACAGACACAGGCTCTAAAAGATGGGTTCGCCAAGCTTGCAGGTGAGCCGGTGGGCGATACCCAGGAGTCCGCAGCCAAGAAGCTCGCCGAAGAAGCAGCGCTTTATGCCGACATCGCCAAGAAAATGGGTGTCAAGCCGGAGTAGTTGCGCCGGGCTCCACTACAGGCAGCTCGAATCCGGCTGCCCGCTCGATCGAGCGCATGACGGCGGTGACATCCACCTTGCCGCCCAGCTCGTCCGCAGCCTTCACGAATGCACTCACCACCGCCTCGCACATCGGCGCCGGGACATCAAAATCATGCGCCGCGCCGATGAACGCGCGGATGTCCTTGATCATGAGCTCGATGGCGCCGCCGTGGTTGAACGCGCGCGTGAACACCTGCTTCGGGATCTTGTCCAGCGTGGCGATGCTTTGCCCCGTGCCGTTATTGAGCACATCCAGCGTCGCATCCAGCGACAGCCCCGCCTTATGGGCCACCAGCAGTGCCTCGCAGGCAATGGCAAGATTGGCCGCCGAGAGCATGCTGTTGACGTGCTTGAGTCGCTGCGCGGCACCGACCCGGTCACTCACATGAACTACCTTGGTTCCGTAGTTAAGGAACAGCGGCATCATGTCGTCGAACACCTTGCGCTTGCCGGCAACCATGACCGTCAGCGTGCCATTCACGCCCCGTGCGACACCGCCCGTCACCGGCGCATCCAGCACGTCGACACCCTGGGCAGCGAATGCCGTTTCAAGACGCTCGAGCAACGCGGATTCGCTGGTGCCAGCGTGGATGTAGGTTCTGATCTTCGAGCCGCCGATGATGCCCTGTGGGCCGAATACGGCCTCCTCGTAGGTCTGCGGGGACGTGAGACACGTGAATACCACATCGGCCGCATCGGCCACCGCGCGAGACGAGACGGCAATCTGCGCCTTGCCCTCGAACAGCTTCGCCCGTTCCGGCGACTTGTCGTGCACCACCATGCGCTGGCCGCCCGCGACCAACCTCGATGCAATGGCGCCCCCCATCGCTCCCAATCCCACAAAGCCGACAATCATTGCTTACTCCCCTTGAACTATTCCGTAGCGTGCATTCATCGTCGCGATTCGAATTACCACGAGTCCCGACAGAAAGCGCTTGTCCCACCCCAGCGGCCATATTAATCTGTCAAAAGAAGGCTGGGGCGGTATTCTCGGACCAGACTAAGAGGCCATTTCAGAATTACCGAAATAGCCCCTGATGTAGGGGAGCTTGAGGGGAGTATCCCCTCAATTGTGAAATGAGATCTAAATGCTTCCAGACCGGTATCGGAGGAAAGACCATGAGCGCAAATCCAGAGGCAGGTCCCGCATCTGCCAGGATCCCACATATGGAGGTCATTGCCTGCGGGCCGCCGTTGGGCGCGGAACTGTGCGACATCGATGCATCGACCGACGTCTCTCGACAGATGCCAGCCGTACTCGATGCGTTCACGCGCCACCATCTGCTCTTCATCCGCGATCAGAAGATGATCGACCAGCATATTTATGAGTTCGCCAGCCGGTTCGGCCATATCGAGAACCACAAGAACCGCGATGCGACCGGCAATGTCTTCTCGGTGGTGCACGGCATCACCAACCTCGATGCCGAGGGCAAGCCGTCGAGAAAACCCGCAGTCTACGAAAACTATTTCTGGCACTCGGACAAGGCGCACGAGGCCGTCCCTTCACTGCTCACCATGCTCTACGCCGTGGAAGTCCCGCCCGAAGGTGGCGACACCGAATTTGCAGACCTGACGCGCGCCTATGCAGCGCTCGACGCAGGCACAAAGGCGAAAATCGATGGGTTGCGCGTCGAGCACAGCTGGGGCTACATGCGCGAGACCATCACCGGGCGCCCGCCGACTGAAGAAGAAAAGCTCAAGTCGCCCCCCGTCGTTCACCCGCTCATCCGGGTGCACCCGGATACGGGCGAGAAGAGCCTGTATATCGGCATGTATTGCTCGCGCATTCTCGACATGCCGCTCGACGAGGGACAGGCCCTGCTCAAGACTCTCACCGACCACGCCACCCAGCCCCAGTTCATCCACACGCACAAATGGCGCCAGGGAGACCTGGTGTTCTGGGACAACCGTTGCCTGATACACCGCGCCATCCAGAATTTCGACCTGGGTGCTCACCGGCGCGTGTTGCGTCGCGTCGTTGTCAAGGGCAAGCCGGAGTGGATCGGCAGAAGCCCGCCCGCATGAACAGCAACGCGTTGCCGACATAGGGTTGACCACCATGGACGACCGACTCAAAGGCAAGACCGCCCTCGTCACCGGCGCGGGCTCCAGTGCTCCCGGCATCGGCAATGGCCGCGCAGCGGCGATACTGCTTGCGCGAAGCGGTGCCAAGGTGCTGGTAGTGGACCAGAACGTGGCGGCAGCGCAGGAAACCCTCAACATGATCGCCGCGGAGAAGGGCTCCGGTGCGGTGGGCGCGCCCATCGACGTCACCAAGCCCGAGGACTGTCGCATGGCCGTAAAGCAGGCGGTGAACCTGCTGGGCGGGCGCCTCGATATCCTGGTCAACAATGTCGGCGTGAGCGCGAGGATCCGCACCTCGGTGGTTGACCTGCCCCTCGAGGAATGGCTGCGCGTGTTTACCGTCAATGTGCAGAGCATGATGCTGATGTGCAAGTACGCCGTGCCGGAGATGAAGAAATCCGGCGGCGGCTCCATCATCAATATCAGCAGCTTCGGCGGCATCTACCCGAGTGCCGGCAACAACGCCTACGCCACTTCAAAGGGCGCCATCATCGCCTTGACACGCAGCCTCGCGGTTGACCACGGCGCCGACGCCATCCGCGCCAACTGCATCCTCCCCGGCATGGTGGCCACGCCCATGGGCCTCGCCAACAAGCACAACACGCCCGAGACCGACGCCGAGCGCGACAAGCGCCAGGCCGCCGAGCGCGAACGCCGGTTGAAGGGCACGCTGCTCGGCATCGAGGGCACGGGCTGGGACATCGGGGATGCGGTGCGCTTTCTGGCGTCGGACGAAGCGCGCTACATCACG
Organism: Burkholderiales bacterium; assembly: GCA_964201515.1. Lineage (GTDB taxonomy): Bacteria > Pseudomonadota > Gammaproteobacteria > Burkholderiales > SG8-39 > CAIYPG01. Next base: position 5,866 of record CAXNGL010000038.1, on the reverse strand, counting down.
GGCATCGACATGCTGGTCGATGGCGGGGCCGCGTTGCGCTGAATCATGCGCTGACGGGGCTGCGCAAGCTGCTGCTCCCGGCGCAAAGGACATGCGTCCTGAACCCGGAGCAGACCCGATTGACCCATACAACTGACCAAAGGGTATTCACTCCCATGTACGACCTGATCATCCGCAACGGCATCGTCGTCGATGGCACTGGCCTGCCGCGCTATCGCGCCGATCTCGCCATCGCCGGTGAGCGCATCGCGAAGATCGGGCGGATCAACGAGCGGGGGCACCGCGAGATCGATGCGGACGGACAGGTCGTCAGCCCCGGTTTCATCGATGGCCACACGCACATGGACGCCCAGGTGTTCTGGGACCCGCTGGGAACCAGCAGTTGCTGGCATGGCGTCACCTCGGTGGTCATGGGGAACTGCGGCTTCACGCTGGCACCGGCAAGGAAGGATCAACGCCGGTTCGTCATCAGCAGCCTCGAGCGCGCTGAAGACATCAAGGCCGCGACCATCGATGCGGGCATCGACTGGACCTGGGAGCGGTTCCGTTCCTACCTGAAGGCGCTCGAGCGCCTGCCGCGCGGCATCAATTACGCGGCCAATATCGGCCACTCCGCCCTGCGCACCTGGGCCATGGGCGAGCGCGCCTTCGATCAGGCCGCAACCGAGGACGACCTTGCGCTCATGCAATCGGAGCTGTGCGATGCCCTGAAGGCCGGCGCCATCGGCTTCACCACTTCGCGCGGCCATCACCTCATGATGGACAACCGACCGGTGGCCTCGCGCATCGCCGAGTGGTCGGAAGTCGAACGATTGGTTGGCAGCATGGGCCGCATGGGTGGCGGACTGTTCGAGCTGGCCGAAGACTTCCGCGGCTACGAACCCGAGCATCAACTGCGCAATCTCGAGCGCCTGAAGACGCTTGCCGTCGACAGCGGCATCCCGGTCACCTTCGGCTTGATCAGCGCACCGGAGAACCCAGGCGGCTGGAAATTGCGCCTGGACCTGCTCGATGCCACCGCAGCCGCGGGGGGGCGCATGTTCGGCCAGTCGCATGCCCGCGACATCTCCATCCTGCTGTCGTTCCGCACCCGACTGCCCTTCGACATGCTGGACGAATGGAAGCCGGTGCGCGCGCTGCCGCTGGACGAACAACGCAAGGCGCTGGCCGATCGCGACGTGCGCGCGCGACTGGTGCAAGCGGCCCGACATGGCCCCTACCCGAAAGGCTACGGCGCCGAATCGCGCCCGCCGGATTACCAGCGGCTCTGCGCCCTGCGCACCGCACTCCCGGACCGGAACCCCACGGTCGCCAGCATCGCCGCCGCGCGCGGCATCGATCCGGTCGAAGTGATGATCGAACTCGCCCTGGAGACGGATTTCAACCAGTTCTTCCAGCAACCGGTCTCCAATCTCGACATGGCGGACGTGCAAACCATCCTGCGCCATCCGCAGACGGTGGTGACCTTCTCCGACTCGGGCGCGCATGTCAGCCAGATCATGGATTCCTCCATCCCCACCACGCTCCTCGCCTACTGGGTGCGCGAGCGCGGCTTGTTCAGCCTCGAGGAAGGCGTTCGGATGATCACGCTGGCGCCCGCGCGCGCCTGGGGATTCCACGATCGCGGCCTGGTTCGGGTGGGCATGGTCGCCGATCTGAATGTCTTCGATCCGGCACGCATACTGCCCGCGCTTCCGGAGGTCAGGAGAGACCTGCCCGGCAATGGCCTGCGCCTGACCCAGAGGTGCCAGGGGATACTCGCGACGATCGTGTCCGGACAGGTGCTGCTGTTGAATGGCGAACACACCGGCGCCCTGCCGGGAAAGCTGCTGCGGGGATCGCTCGCGGCGCCATAAGGTCAGCGGCGGGAGCGGCGCCCCTGCATATCAATTGGCCCGCTGCGCTCAATGCCGGCGGCTTCGGGATCGCCGGCGAAGGTCTCGATCACTCCGTCGTCATCGCTCGCGCTGCCGGCCACAAGCAGCTCACCGGCGACGCCCGACAGTTTCAACGATGGGCCGGGAACGGGAAGGTCTTCCGGGGTGGCGTCAGTACTCAAAGGGATAAGAAAATCAATCCGGTCACATTGCGCGAAATACGTGATAGGTTGTTGTTATTATTATTATTATAAAATAATCTACTCTGCGTATGCTTAAGTCGCCATGTGAGTTTGACCGCCAATACCTTTCCTTGCAATTGTGGAGCTATGTTCCACAATTGCAAGGATGATCCAAAGGCGAATCAAAGCCCGGCTGCATTACCTGCTCAAGCACTAGCCCGCCGTGTGCCTCTTGGGGCCTCGACAAGTTCTGCTGGTCGATTTGCTGCTGGTGCGACGCTTGCCCGCCTGGCATCGAAACGATGGCAGGCGGTTGGTGAAATCGCCGAGGGTGTTTGTGCGCGACACGGGAATTGCTCATGCCCTGCTCGGTCTGAAAACCAAGGACGATATCCTTGGTCATCCTGTCGCGGGACGAACTTGGGAAACGCTCGCCATCGAGACACTGATCGCGGCGTCTCCCGAAGGCACAAAAGCGAATTTCTATCGAACCGCTGCCGGTGCCGAAATAGATCTGGTTCTGACGCTGCCAAATCGCAAACGATGGGCCATCGAGATCAAGCGCAGTTCGGCGCCAAAGGTAGAAAAAGGATTTTATTCGGCAAGTGCCGACTTGGAACCGCACCAACAGTTCGTCGTATACCCGGGAGCCGAGCGCTTTTCACTCGGAAATAAGATCGAAGCCATTGGGCTGGCGGCGATCGCCAGCGAACTTCATTCTCTGAAACAGGATTGATCGTGCTACTGGTGTACGGCGTCGAACAGATGTCCGATACCCGTCAGCCCATGCTCAACAACCCGGCAAACTGCGTCTGCAGGCGGGAAAAAGCTTGAACGGGCAACAGTACTTGCAGGAGGATTTTTAATAGACTATATTCAGTCTTCATGCACCGTCCTGACTTCCTGGAGAAGCCATGCACTACTCATCCCAAGTCAAGCCGATCAGCTATCTGAAGGCCAATGCCGCCGAGGTGCTGCACCGGTTGACCGAAAAACGTGAACCGCTGATCATCACTCAAAATGGCGAGGCCAAGGCTGTCATCCAGGACATAGCCTCATACGAGGAGACACAGGAAACGCTCGCGTTGCTGAAAATACTGGCGCTTGGCAATCGCGAGATCGAGGAAGGCAAGCTCAAGCCCATCACCGAGGTTGTGAACCGGCTTCGGGCCAGGAAACCCCGCGCGTAATGCGCTACAGGGTACTGCTCACCGGGGGCGCGGAACGCGACCTCGAAGACATCCACGGCTACATCGCCGAGCATGACTCGCCAGAGCATGCCGATCACGTGCTCGACCAGTTGATGGCGGTGGTTGAGAGCCTGGCTACCTTCCCGGAGCGTGGTTCGCATCCGCGCGAACTGTCGGCACTCGGCGTGCGGGAGTACCGCCAATCATTCTTCAAACCCTACCGGGTTATCTACCGCGTGATCGGGAAGCAAGTGATCATCTACGTTATCGCCGATGGCAGGCGGGATTTGCAGTCACTGCTGTTGCGTCGGTTGCTCGGGGCGTAGCCGCTCTAACTTGTTCCTGGCTTGATCCGTACGACCAGCGGCACGCTTCTGATGGCCCGTCCGCCTACAGCGAGAACAGAAATGATCTCTCCCTTCGATGCGTAGAAGACGCCATTCAGACATTGGTACCGCCTCGGGTAGCGCGACAATACTGTCCCAAATCAGCTCAACGAGAAGGATGCGCTCGGAGACGGATAAGACGATTGTCGCCGCCCTTTCCTGCGTCCGCTCGGACCGGCGCCGGCGCCTGCGCCTGCGGTCGCAACCGACTCCATGTCTGCCACTTCAGACTGCATTCGTCCGTCTGACAGGACCCGCGCTATCACAGAATAACTGACATAAACTTCGGAATACCAATACTGTTATTGGCCTTGTGCAAGAAATACTGACATATAAATCTAGTGCTACAAGCGCCATGTTCCACGCAATGCGCGCACCACCCCGTGGGGCCTGCGGGCGCTGAAGCAGCACACCCCCAATCGCGACCTGGGCATGGATCGCGGAACTCATGGATTCTTCCACCCCCAGGATGAATCACCTCAGGAGCGCCACCTGACAGCCAGTTGCAGGGACATTTCCAACAACAGTTCCCCGACACTAATTGTTGCGGAACAATCGGTCAGTGAGCTACCAAAGGGCAAGGCAGCCCTCGCGACCAGCGCGGTGTCGCGCTTCCCTGCATCGGCACGGGACCACTGAGCCATGTAACAAATCCTTAACACGCTGCCCTTAGACTTCGGCTCTTACCATACAGAGCCAAAAGGGCATGCAACATGTCGCGTGACGATCAAGCAGGGAATACCAAAGGCACAAGCCAGTTTGACGCAGTCCTCGAAGCGCGCCTGCAGGACCCGGCCCGCCGTGGCATCTTCAAGGGCGTGGCTGCGGGCGCCGCACTGGCCTTCGTCGGTGCCGCCGGCATCGCGCCGGCCGGGGCGGCCGATGCCCCTCGCGCGGCACGCACGACGCGCAAACGCCCGGCCAAGCTGGGCTTCAAGGCCGTGCCCAAGAACCGCGCCGATGCCATCACCGTGCCCGAGGGCTACACCGCAACCGTGCTGTATCGCCTGGGCGACCCGCTGGCCGCCAACGTCCCCGCCTACCGGAACGACGGCACAGACAGCGCCGCGTCCTTTGCGCACCGGGCCGGCGACCATCACGACGCCATCGAGTATTTCGGCCTCGGCCGCGACGGGCACTACGCCGCTGCCGCCAGTACGCGCGGCCTGCTGGTCATGAACCATGAGGCCATCACGCCGCCCTTCCTGCATCCGAACGGGGTCAGCGCCTCTGGCAGCGGCACGGCCGCAGCGCGCACGTCGCCCGACGAAGTGTTGCGCGAGTTCTACGTGCATGGCGTGAGCGTGGTCGAGGTCGGGCACGAGGCGGGTGGCGCGTGGCGCTACAAGCAGGATTCGCGCTACAACCGGCGCATCCACACCCTCACGGAGACCGTGCTGACCGGCCCGGCCGCCGGCACCGCCTACATGGCAACCAAGTACTCGCCCAACGGCACCCACACGCGCGGCACGGTCAACAACTGCGCCCACGGTTACACGCCGTGGAACACCTACCTGACCTGCGAAGAGAACTTCGCCAATTACTTTCGCCGGGTCGCCGCAGTCGATGATGCCAAGCGCTCGGCCAAGGAACTCGCCTCCTTCAGGCGCTACGGCATCTCCGGCAACGGCCGCGAACTGTGGGCTACCGTCACTCCCGATACGCCGGACGATCTCTACGGGCGCTGGAATGCCGAGGTTCGCGGCGCCACGGCCGCCGACGATTACCGCAACGCTTCCAACACCTACGGCTGGGTGGTCGAGATCGACCCGTACGACCCGCATTCGATGCCGCGCAAGCGCACCGCGCTCGGCCGATTCGCGCACGAGGGCGCGTGGCTGGGGCCGGTCAAGGCCGGGCAGCCTTTGGTCTGGTACAGCGGCGACGATTCGCGCAACGAGTACATCTACAAGTACGTGTCGGACGCGAAGTGGGATCCGGCCGACGCGAAGCGCGGCCTGGCCGCGGGGGACAAGTACCTCGATTCAGGCAAGCTTTACGTCGCCCGGTTCAACGCCGACGGCACCGGCGAATGGCTGGAGCTGAAGTTCGGCAGCGGCGCGGTCAACGCCAATACGCCAGGTTATGCGTTCGCCGACCAGGCCGACGTGCTGATCAACGTCCGCCTCGCGGCCACCGCGCTCGGCGCCACCAGGATGGACCGCCCGGAATGGGGCGCAGTCGATCCGTTGACGGGCGCCGTGTACATGACGCTCACCAACAACACCGCC
>CAXNGL010000037.1:0-14809 GCA_964201515.1 Burkholderiales bacterium | reverse complement strand
GCCTGCGCCGGCGTCACCGGCGCGAGGTCTACCGCCACGTCCTCCAGAACTTCCACGAAGATGCCGCCCAATCCCACCAGCACCAGCGGGCCAAACAAGGGATCGACGCGGATGCCGGCCATCACTTCCACCCCCTTGCCGATCATGGGCTGCACCAGCACGCCAGCAATGCCACCCTGGCCATTGGACTGCGCTAGCTGCGCCGCTCCTGCCATCAACTCCTCGAACTGCGCGCGCACCGCGGCGATGTCCTGCACATTGAGCCGAATGAGGCCGCTCTCGGTCTTGTGGGCGAGGCCCGCGGCCTCGATCTTGAGCACCACGGGAAAGCCGATGTCGCTGGCGATGGCAATCGCTTCGTCGGCAGAGGCTGCGAGCCGCTCCGCCACCACCGGCAGACCGTACTGCGCAAGGATGGCCTTCGAGGCGCGTTCGCTCAGCAACGGATGCGTCGCCTCCCGCAACTGCGCGGCCACGCGCTGTCGCGCCTGCGGCGCACGCGCAGCGGGTGTTGGCGCAGTGGAATCCGCAACAACCGTCGCGGCAATCGCGGCACTGCGCTCGGCATGCCGGTACCACGCCGCCAGCGTGCGAAAACAGGAGTCGATGGAACGAAACAGCGCGAGGTTGGGCGCCGAGGCTGCGTCGACCGACCCGGGACCGCCGAGCCAGCCGCTGGTCCAGGGCACGCAACCGATCTTGCCGTGCTTCGCCGCCACCGCCTGCAGGTTGGTGATGCGGATGGTGCCGCGGTCAAAGGCAAAGGTGTGCGGCATCACCACGCTGTCGTAACCCGGGTCGGCAAAGAAGACGTCGCAGCAGGCGCGAATCTGGTCCGGCGTGATCTGCGCGGTGAAGTCGCAGGGGTTGCCGGTGAAGCCGAATTCCGGCACGTGGCGCGCCAGTTCCTCGCGCAATGCCGCGCCGGGCTGCGGCAGGGGCACGGCGTGCTTTTCCGCCTTGTCGGCGGCGGCGATGCAAAAGCCGCCGGACCCTGCGACCACCGCCACGCCGCGCTTCGCCTTGTCGGGATTGGGCGCGGGCGCCTTGGCGAAAAAGGCTGCCGTCTCGGCGAGTTCCTCGAGGTCCTCGACCACCACCGCACCCACGCGCTCGAACATGGCGCGATACGCAGCAGCCGACCCTGCCAGCACCCCGGTGTGCGACAGCGCCGAGGCCGCGCCGCGCTCGCTGTTGGCCACCTTGCACACCAGCAACGGCTTGCCCTGCGCGCGCACGATCCCGGCCGCCTCGATCAGTCGCTTGGGCGAGGAAGTTCCCTCGAAGATGCAGGCCACCACCTTGCACGACGGTTCCTCGGCGAGGAAGGCGATGTTGTCCGCCGTATCGACGTCGCAGGAATTGCCCGCCGTGAGCAGGTGGCTGAAGGACACGCCCATGCGCGAGGCCTGCGCCACCGAATTGCCCATGGCACCGGACTGCGATGCCAGCCCGATGGCGGTGTCGTTCGGGGCCGGCAACTCGAGGCCGAGCGTGAAGGTGATGGGCAGTTGCAGCGTGAAACTGAACACGCCCAGGCAATTGGGCCCGACGATCTTCAGGCCGGTGTCGCGGGCGATGTCCGACAGCCGCTGCTGCATGGCGATGCGATCGGCGCGACCGCTCTCGGCGTAACCCGAAGCAAAAACTATGGCGCCGCCGGCGCCCTTGTGCGCACAATCCAGCACCACCGCCTCGACATCGTCGCGGCCCACCGCAACCACCACGCAGTCGGGTGATTCGGGCAGCTCGCGCACCGAGGGATAACAGGTTCTGCCGTCGATTTCCTTGTACCTCGGGTTGACCAGGGTCACGCTGCCCGCAAAGCGCGCGAGGTTGCCCATCACCGCGTTGCCGAAGGAACCGGCGCGCGCCGACGCGCCCACCACGCAGATGCTGCGCGGCGCAAAGACCCGATTCAGGTCGGCATGCCGATAAACGGCGCGAGTTTTCGTATTCGCGTGCACCATGGTCATTGCGCCCCCGGCACGGGAGAGCCGATCACCGCCTCGAGGTGCAGGTAGCTGCCGCCGATCAGCGTCTCGACGACATGGCTGCGCTTCAGGAAGTAATTGGCGTTGTGGGCCTGCGTCATGGCGATGCCACCGTGCACCTGGATATTGGCGCGCGCGTTGTCGATGGCGGCGCGATTGGCGAGCACCGCCGCCGACGACACGTGGAAGCGCGCGTCGCGCTGCGCATCCATCAGCGACAGCGCGCCCACGCAAAGCTGCGTCCACGCCTGCTCGCAGCGCAGCGCCATGTCCACCACCATGTGGCTGATGGCCTGGAAGCTGCCGATGGGCCGGCCGAACTGCTCGCGGAGCTTGGCGTACTCCACCGACATGTCGCGCGTGGCCTCGGCATTGCCGCATTGGAGCGCGGCGAGCAGCACCGCGGCACGCGGGAACAGCGCCCCGGTCGCGGCGGGCAGCCGGGCGGCCACGGCGGCGGGCGCGAGCTGCGCTCGGGCGAGCGACAGCTGGCGCTCGAGCGACGGCCTGGGTTGGGACTGCAACTTCGACAGGTCGATCAACACGCCGCCGGGCTCGTCCACCAGCACGGCATAGCCGGCGCCTTCGGTGCCAACCAGGTGAATCGTGCCCGATGGTGAATCGCTCGATGCTGGCGAACCCTGGGCAGCGGTGGCAAAGCCGACGACCGCGTCGCCGGCGATGATGCGCCTTGCGAGCGCCGTGTCGCCCGCCAGCGCCGCAACGCGCGCGCCCAGCATGCCGCCCGTGACCCACAGCGGACCGAGGTGGCGACCGACCTCGCGGGCAATCAGCAGCTCATCCGCAATGGTGCCGCCCGCGCCTCCCTGCGATTCATCGAGGGCAAACCCGAGCCATCCCAGCGAGGCCACCTCGCGCGGCGCCGCGCCGGGCAGCTCGGGGGCGTCGTACGACAACTTCTGGTAGCGCGATACCGGCAACTTGTCGGCCATGTAGCCAGCAACGGCGGCGATGGTTTGGTTCTGTTCGGCGGACGGAAGCAGGTCCATGGCGAGTCCTTGTCTTGGATCTTGCGAATCAGCGCGAGCGCGGCAGGCCGAGCACGCGGCCGGCGATGATCTCGCGCTGGATCTGCGCCGAGCCGCCGGAAATGGTGTGGCAGAAAGTGCGCAGGTACGGGTGCGTCCAGCCCTGCGCCATGGGCGAGAGCTCGAGGCGCTCGGGTCCCAGCAGGTCCATGCCGAGCTGGCAGATGCGCTGCGACAGCGCGCCGTAGAAGAGCCGCATCATCGAGCCCTCGGGGCCGGGCTTGCCCTCGCGCTCGATGCGCGACACGGTGGCAAGCGTCATGGCGCGCATGGCCGCCACCTCGGCGCGCGCCAGCGCCAGGCGCCGGCGGAACTCGTCGTCCTCGATGGCGTTCCTGCGGCCGCCGGGAGCCGGGTGTTCGGTGGCGTAGGTGATCAGCGCTTCAACCCTGGCGGCGAGGTCGATCTGGTCGGCGGTGAAGGCCGTGCCGCGCTCGAAGGCCAGCGACGCCATGGTGACCTTCCAGCCGTCGTTCAACGTGCCGACGATGTTGGCGAGCGGTATGCGCGCATCGTCGTAGAACACTTCCGCGAAATGCTTGCCGCCCGACATGAGTTCGAGCGGCCGTATGTCGATGCCCCTGGTCTTCTTCAGGTCGACGATGATGAAGGTAATGCCCTTGTGCTTGGGCGCCGCGGGGTCGGTGCGCACCAGCAATTCCTGGAAGTCCGAGTGCTGGGCGTAACTGGTCCACACCTTCTGGCCGTTGACGACGAGGTGGTCGCCATCGACCACGCCGCGGGTTTTGATGCCGGCGAGGTCCGAGCCCGCGCCCGGCTCCGAATAGCCCTGGCACCAGATTTCCTCGCCGCGCAGGATCGCCGGCAGGTGCGCGTCCTTCTGCGCGGCGTTCGCCTCCAGCATCAGCTTGGGGCCGACCTGGTTGATGGCGAGAAACACCATGCCGATGTGCGGCGCGCGCGCGCGGGCGTATTCCTCGTGCCAGATGAACTGGCGCACCGCCGACAACCCGAGGCCGCCGTATTCCTTCGGCCACGAGATGCCGGCCCAGCCGCCGTCGAACTGGGATCGCTGCCAGGCGCGATCGAATGCGCAACCCTCAGCGCCGTCGGGCGGGCGCTTCTCCTTCGGCACATTGGTGTGCAGCCAGGTGGCAACTTCACCGCGAAATCGCCGGTCTTCCGCCGTGTAACTCAGGTCCATGGACAACCTCTTCGTTTATTCATTGCAGGGAGCATTGCGAATCGCGACGCGCACAATGCGCTCCCCGTTGCCCTGCCATTCGTTCGATATGTCATTCGTTCGATGTGTCATTCGTTCGATGTGTCATTCGTTCGATGTCGCCCGCGCGACAAGTTCGCGTAATATCGACACGACCGCATGCTTCGCATGCCGGCGACCTTCGCCGCGCTTCCCGCCGTCACGCACACCCCTTCCGAAGGAAAGACCGCCATGCCGCTTCACTACGCCAACCTGCGAAACCACACTTTCCCCGAGCGCACCCAGGCCTACACCGAGAAAGACGTGATGCTGTACGCGCTCGGCCTGGGTTTCGGTGCCGACCCCATGGACATGAAGCAGCTGCGCTTCGTGTACGAGAAGAGCCTGCAGGTGCTGCCCACCATGCCGGTGGTCATGTGCCATCCGGGGCAATGGCTCAAGGACCCGAAGTTCGACGTCGACTGGATCAAGGTCGTGCACGGCGAGCAGTGGATGAACGCGCATAAACCCTTGCCACCAAAAGGAACGGTGATCGTGAAGATGCGCAATACCGCGGTCATCGACAAGGGCGAGGGCAAGGGCGCGGTGGTCATCCAGGAGCGCGAAGTGCTCGACCAGACCACGGGCGACCTCTTGGCCACGCTGGGCTGGTTGCTGTTCCTGCGCGGCGACGGCGGTTTCCTCAAGTTGCCGCACAATGCCGGCGCGCCGGTGGACAAGGCACCGCCCTCGCCGCCCCCGCTGCCCGAGCGCGCGCCCGACGCGGTGTGCGACATCGGCACCTCCGAACAACAGGCGCTGGTGTACCGGTTGTCCGGCGACATGAACCCGCTGCACTCCGACCCGGAGATGGCCAAGGCGGCCGGCTACCCCAAGCCCATCCTGCACGGCCTGTGCACCTACGGCATCGCCGGACATGCCATCCTGAAGAGCTTCTGCGATTACGAAGCCAACCGGCTCGGCAGCCTCGCCGTGCGCTTTTCTGCGCCGGTGTACCCGGGCGAGACCATCCGCACGGAAATGTGGAAGTCGGGCAACACCGTGCAGTTTCGCTCGCGCCTCGTCGAGCGCGTTGTGGTGGTCCTCACCAATGGAGTCGCGACGCTGAAGTAGCGCCTCGCTGCGTAAAGCGGGGTCGCGACGCTGAAGTAACGCGTCGCCCCGCGAGCCGCAATCGCTACGCTGACCCGACGCATCGCCGTCTGAAAGAATTTCGAGCACTGCAGTCCGCTTCGATCATTGCCGAACGGCAGGGGCCCCGGGCCCCGGTCCGTTCCAGCCAATCCAGCTACATCGACATCCCGCCATCCACGAGCATGGTGTGCCCAGTGGTCCAGCTGGCGTAGTCGGAGGCGAGATAGACGACGGCCGGCGCCACTTCTTCGGGTTGCGCGGTGCGCTTGATGGCCAGGCGCATCATCATGACGGTGCGGAATTTCTCCGTCTCCTCGATGGTCTTGGTCATCGGCGTGGTGGCCACCGGCGCAATGCAATTGCTGGTGATGCCGAAGCGCGCCAGTTCCTTGGCCGCCGACTTGGTCATGGCGATGATGGCGCCCTTGGCGGCTGCGTAGTTGATCTGCCCGATGGAACCGTCGAGGGCCGCCGCGGAGGTAACGTTAATGATGCGGCCGAAGTTCTGCTCCTTCATCTGGCGCGCGGCGGCGCGGATGCTGCGGAACACCGCGTTCTGCTGCACGTTGATGACTTCCTCCCACTGCTCGTCCGACATGTTCCACAGCATGGCTGCGCGGCTGATGCCGGCGTTGTTGACGATGATGTCGTAGGAGCCGTGCTTCTTCACCGCATGGGCGACCAGCGCGTCGAAGTAACCCGGCGTGGCCACGTTGCCCGCGTGCGGTTCGGCGCGGCCGCCGGCCTTGACGATGCCATCGGCCACGGCCTTGGCGAGATCGGGATTGAAGTCGTTCACCAGCACCATCGCGCCGGCGGCAGCCAGCGCTTCGGCGTAGGCCTTGCCCAGTCCCTGGCCTGCGCCAGTGACTGCGGCAACGCGCTTGGATAGGTCGATGATCATGCTCATGCTGTCTCCTTGGTCTCTTGCGATTTAACTGTTGACGGATTTGGCGAAGAATGTCGGCTGATCTTGGTCAAGCGGACCGCGTGATTTTGTACCCTGCAAGTTTGCAGCGTACAAAATCACGCGGTTGGGTTTAAGGTCACATCGTAGAGGTTTGCCTCCCACGGATTCCCATTAATATCAAAGTCGAATAGATGCCATCTTCTCTCGTACCCTCATGGTTTTATTATGATCATCCAAGAACATTCGGCCGCGGCAGGCGCATCTCTTCGCACTTCTCCAGGTAGGCCTTGAGAAAGCCCGCGGCGGTGGTGCGCTTGATCTCTTCGCGGCCCTCCGGGTCATAGGTCACGTGGTCGCCGGTGTTGATGTAATAGGCTTCGCTCACGCCCGGCCCGTTGTGAAAGCGGTGCAGTTCATTAGGCTCGCACACATAGGAGTTGGGGTGGTACGGGTACTCGACCAGGTCGTGGCCCCACGCGCCCTTGGTGGTGAAGCCAAAGGTCGGGCCCATGTGCCGGTGCAGGCTGCCGACGATGAAGGGCTGGGCTCGAATCTGCACCACCGACAGGTTCTGCTCGGGGCGCGCATGCACCAGCTTGATTTCCTGGCCCTTGTAGAACTCGACAAAGGGAAAATCGTCGAAATCCGCGTGCAGGGTGGTGACGATCAGCTTCTGGATGGCTGCATTCATGTCGACTCTCCTTGTGCCTTGTGGATGGATGGTTACGCAGGTTCGAACAGCACGACGCCGGTATCGCCGGAGGTCTGCTCGAACACCGCCTTCAGCTTCATGCCCACCTTGACCCGGTCGATGTCGCAGTGGACGACATTACTCACCAGCGACACGCCCTCGTCGAGATCGACGTAGGCGAGCACGTAGGGCACACGGCCCTTGAAGGAGGGGTCGGAGGTCTGGCGGATGACGGAAAAGGAATTCAGCGTGCCGCGCCCGGCGGCGAACTTCGGCTTCTGCTTGCCACCCCAGCAAAAGGCGCAGATGCCCTGCGGCGGGTGGGAGAGCTTGCCGCAGGACTCGCACTCGGAGAGCATCAGCTTGCCGTCGTGCATGGCCTGCCAATAATCCTTCGTTTCCTGGGTGACGCGCGGCGCCGGGCGTGGCGTCGTCGGATTCTTCGTATCGGTGCTCATCAGTCCCTCCCCAGCAGCATGGTGACACCGCTGTGACGGCCGCCGAGGTAGCCCCCGGTACCGTGGCACAGCGCGATCCTGGCATCCTTCACCTGGCGCGCACCGGTGTTGCCGCGCAACTGGTGCGTGGCCTCGATGGCGAGGAACAACCCGCGCCGGCCCGGATGGTTGTTCGACAGCGCCCCGCCGTCGAGGTTGATGGGCAGCTTGCCGCCCAGTTGCAGCGTGCCGCCCTGAACAAAGGCGCCGCCTTCGCCCGGCTTGCAAAAGCCCATGCCCTCGAGCGTGGTCATGACAGTGATGGTGAAGGAGTCGTAGATCATGGCGAGGTCCACATCCGCGGGCTTGAGCCCCGTCGCCGCGAAGGCCGCGGGCCCGGACTGGTTGGCCGCCACGTCGAGCAGCTTGCGGTGTCCCGCCTGCCCATGTGCCACCGCCTCGGAGCCGCCCAGCACGCGCACCGGCTTGTGCCGGCAGTTGCGCGCCACTTCGGCCGAGGCGACGATGACGGCGCCGCCGCCGTCGGTGATCACGCAGCAGTCGAGCATGTGCAAGGGGTCGGCGATGGGGCGCGAGGCGATGACATCGGCCACCGTGATGGGTTCGCGAAAGCGCGCGTTCGGGTTCATCCCGGCATGCTTGCGGCAGGCCACGGCGATTTCGGCCAGCTGCTCCCTGGTGGTGCCGTACTCGTGCATGTGCCGGCGCGCCACCAGCGCGTACTGCGCGGCCAGGATCACGCCATACGGCGAATCGAAGGCATCGGCATCGCTCACCGTCATCGGGTCGGCCACCGGCGCGCGCGGGCTCGAACCCAGCGCCGCCGCCGAAGAGCGCGCCGTGCTGCCATAGGCGATCAGCACCGCGCGCGCATGGCCCGCCTGGATGGCGTTCGAGGCGTGCATGATGTGCGACAGGTAGGACGAGCCGCCCACGGCGGTACTGTCGAACCAGCGCGGCCGGATGTTGAGGTACTCGGTGACGTAATTGGCGCCCATGGGCTCACCCACGTAGCAAAGCCCGTCGATGTCGGCCGGCGTGAGCCCGGCGTCATCGAGCGCGCCGCGCGCGCTCTCGCCGAGCAGGCGTATCGGCGTGTGATCCGGCGCCTTGCGGGTCGGATGCTCCCAGGCGCCGACGATTGCAGGTAATTCAGCCACGCACATTCTCCTCAATGAACGAAAGTATTCGTACCCCTGAACGGGGCGTCGTCATGCCCGCATGCGTGAGGACGACGACTGCCTTTTGATCTTCTCAGGCACAGCCAATTTACCCCAGAATTAGTGTCCTTTGACGTTGGTGAAATCGCGCTTCTTCGCGAGCACGAGCTCCTTCTTTGCCGCCGCCTCCACCACCGTGCCCTTGAAGAAATCCGGGTCCATGCCGCCATGCAGTTCCACCACGTTGGTGAAGGTGAATTCGCGGAAGTTCTTCTCGGTGATCAGCCCGTGCTCGACCATCTCCCAGGCCTCCTCCAGCACTTCGGTGGCGTCGATGACATCGAAGTGCGAAATGTCGGAGCCCAGCACCGCCTTGACGCGCAGGCCGGCGCGCTCGTCGAAGGCCATCATGGTCATGGGATCGTCGGCCTCGCAGCCGAAGTAGAAGTTGCGCGCGAAGAGGCGCGCGATGTCCTTGGGGCCCTTGATCTTCACGTGCGCGAAGTCGTCGGTCTTGGGGTCGCGCGCCGCAATCTCCTCCTGCGAGAGATTCGGTTCCACCGGGTCGAGGTTGCGGGCGAGGATCTCGTCCATGTTCCGCTCGAAATACTTGTTGCCCTTGGTGAACTCTTCCATCAGGCGGCGCGCTTTGACGCGGTTGAAGTTGGTCGGCTTGAGATGGCGTTCCATCGATTTGCGGTTGCGCTTGGCCCAGTGCCCGAAAATGTCGGCATACAGGTTGCATGCCCAGCCGGTGCCGCCCTCGAGGAAGCCGAAGTTGAGCTTGGGAAAGCGCTCGGTGACCCCGCCCATGAAGAGGCTCCTCGCGGTGAGGTGGTGGCTTTGCGCGAAGTGGCCGAGGTGGTTGAACACGAAGTTATCCACCGAAGTGCGGTCGGGCCAACCCATGGTGCCGGTGTGGACGGTGACCGCCACTTTCAGCTCCATGCACTTCTTCCACACCGGATCGTAGTCGTAGGCGCTCTCCAGGCCGAAACCGTCGAACCAGAAGCGCCGTTTGGCAGGGTCCGGCTGCCAGTCCCCGTCGATGTCCAGCGGCCGGCGCACCGTGCCGTTCATCATCATCAGCTTCAGACCCAGCGAACGGGCGTGCTCGAGCTGCGCCATGGCCTCGCGCGGCTCGTCCATCGAGATGCAGGCTGCAGGGATCAGCCGGTCCGCATAGGGCCGAAACATGTCGGCCGCCATGACGTTGTAGGCGCGGATAACGGCCGCCTTCACCTCCGGGTCGTTCACGGTGGCAAGCACGATGAATCCCAGCGTCGGGTAGACCAGCGACACGTCGATGCCGTAGCTGTCCAGCCGGCTGTGCAGCAGGGCCGGCACCATGGCCGCGGTGCGGTCCTCGGTATTGGAGGGCTGCGACCACCAGGCCTGGCGGCGCATGCGCGCGCGGTCGCGATCCTTCGCCGGCGTCTTGTACCAGTTGTAGCCGATGGATTTTTGCATGGCCGCGCGATAGCGGTCGGCCATCTTCGCCCCGGCGAAGTCGGCCAGGTAATCCATGAAGATCGGCTGCAACTCCAGCCAATGGCCATCGGCATCGACGACCGGATGCTTCAACTGCGCCTTGACCGTTGCAGACTTGCTCGGTGTTGCTGCTTTTTTCAACGCCATGTCGCGCCTCCCAAATTGCAAAAACCTGTTTAGCCGGCCGCCTGCGCCAGGGCCGAGCGATAGGCCACTGCATCGACGATCCACAGGCCGTCGGGCCGCGCGCCCCGAGGGACGCAATGCCGGGGCCGCGCCTACTGCAGGCCGAGCGCCTTCATCACTTCGGCCTGGCGCTTGACGATGGCCGGCTTGGTCGGCGTGTACTGCCTGGGCAACTTGGCCGTGTCATAGATGCCCACATCACCGGGCGAGCTGTTGAAGATCGCGTTGCCTTCCGGGGTCATGGAAAAATTCGCCAGCAGGCGCGCCGCGTTCGGATGCCTGGCCTTGCCGCGCGCCGTGAGCAGCACCGACATCTCGACGCCGGTGGCCAGGTCGGTCTCGATCATCTTCAACGGTGCGCCCTTGGCGGCGATGCCGGCATACAGCGCCGGCACGCCCGGCACCTCGATCATGCCTTCGCCGGCGCCCAGCGCCTGCACGGCGGGCACGCCGGAGGAATAGACGCGCAGGTTCTGTGCGCGGAACGGCGCGAAGAACTTCTCGCCGTAGGTATCGATCAGCAGCGCCCAGTGATCGAGGTAGGAGTCCGAGGAGCGCGGGTCCGGGATGAGGATCTGCCCCTTGTACTTCGGGTTGAGCAGGTCCATCCAGTCCTTCGGCGCATCCGCCGCCGCGAGCTTCTGCGAGTTGTAGGCCATGTACCAAGGCGCGATCTGGACGATGGCGGTCGGCCCGGTGATGAAACGGGCAGGAAATTCCCCGCTCTTGACCACCGGCAGGCCGGCGTTGGGGATCGATTCCATCCAGCCCTTCTTGATCGCCTCCTCGCCGAACGTGACCGAGCTTCCGGCGATGTAGATCAGGTCGGCGCTGAAGCTGCCGGTCTCGGCTTCCGCGCTGTAGCGCAGCGGCACCTGCGCGCCGGGCAAGCGCACGAACTGGAATCTCACGCCGTACTTGGCGCTGAAGGCATCGCCGATGCGCTTGGCGACATTCTCGGTGGCCGAGGAATAGAACGACACCTCTCCTTCGGCCTTCGCGGCCTTGATGAGGGCATCGAGTTCGGCCTGGATGGCTGCCGGCGCAGGACGCGGCGCGCTCGCCTGCGCCAGCAGCAGCGGTGCTGCAACGCGCGGGACCTGCGTGGCCATGCCGGCGTCCCGGCCCGCATCGGCATGCGCCAGCGGACCCGCACCCGCGACCAGCAGCATTGCGCACAGGATGGGCCATGAAACACGAAGGCGGGCAGGCACGCCATGGAAAACTGATGTCATTGCTTCCTCCAGGATTGGGTCATTGCGCACGGGATTGTGGCGCGTTCGGTGGGCCAGGTTGCACAATCCGGCCGGCTCACCGATGGTGGGACATTCTAGTGTGCCGGAGGCAGTGCGCGTCAAGCAACTTCGTTTATCCTTGCACCGGTACGCAATGCAAACCATTCTCGACCGACAGGGAAACCCGCACATGTTTCGACTCGATGGCAAGACCGCGCTCGTCACCGGCGCATCATCCGGGCTGGGCCGGCGCTTTGCGAAGGTGCTGGCCACAGCCGGCGCGCGCGTGGCCATTGCCGCCCGGCGCACCGACCGGCTGGATGAACTGGCGCGTGAAATCACCGCGGCCGGAGGCACCGCCCTGGCCGTGGCCATGGACGTCACCCGCGTCGAGAGCATCTCGGCCGCCATCACGCAGGTGGAGAAAGGCCTCGGCCCCGTCAACATCCTGGTCAACAATTCGGGCGTCGCGGTGGACAAGCGCCTCGGCCGTTTCACCGAGGCCGACTACGACAAGGTGATGGACACCAACCTGAAGGGCGCCTTCTTCGTGGCGCAGGAAGTCGGCCAGCGCATGATCGACGCCAAGCGCCCCGGCAACATCATCAACATCGCCTCCACCGCCGGCCTGCGGCCCTTCACGACGCTGGGCGTCTACGGCATGTCCAAGGCCGGACTCATCTACATGACGCGCGCCATGGCCAGCGAATGGGCGCGCCGCGACATTTCGGTCAACGCCATGTGCCCCGGCTATATCAGCACCGAACTCAACGCACACCATTGGGAAACCGACGCCGGCAAGAAGCTCATCGCCATGCTGCCGCGCCAGCGCGTGGGCAAGGAAGAAGACCTCGACGGGCTGCTGCTGCTGCTCGCGTCCGACGCCGCGCGCATGATCAACGGCGCCATCATTCCCATCGACGATGGCTACTCGGCCGGGTAGTCATTCCACAATTGTGATCAGGCAAGGCAGTAGGTACACACCACTCGGACTTGAATCGGATGATTATTATCATATCCACCTGCCGGCCGCGAAGCGCCCCCGGTCACTAATCCTTGCGCGCCGCAGCCGAGCGCGCGTGGCACGCCGCGCGGTCCGCGGTTTCAGCAGCGCGGCCGGGCCTGCGTCGCTGGCCACGCGGTCCCGGTTTTAGCAGCGCGGCCGGGCCTGCGTAGCAGGCCGCGCGGTCCCGGTTTTAGCAGCGCGGCCGGGCCTGCGTAGCAGGCCGCGCGGTCCCTCAATCCTTGCGCGCCGCATGCGGCTGCGGCTGGGTGAGGACGTCGAAGCGCAGGATGTCATCCAGCTGCGCCTTGCTGAGCAGCTGCTTCTCCAGCACCAGTTCCACCACGCTCCTGCCCGTGGCCAGCGCTTCCTGGGCGACTTCGGTGGCTTTCGCATAACCGATGTAGGGATTGAGCGCCGTCACCAGCCCGATCGAATGCTCCACACTGCGCCGCAGGTGCTCGCGGTTGGCGGTGATGCCCTTGACGCAGCGCTCGGCCAGGGTGCGGCAGCCGTTGGTGAGGTGGGCGATGCTCTTGAACAGGCTGTGCGCGATGATGGGCTCGAAAGCATTCAGCTGCAGCTGCCCGGCTTCGGCCGCGAAACTCACCGTGATGTCGTTGCCGATCACCTCGTAGGCGATCTGGTTCACCACCTCCGGGATCACCGGGTTCACCTTGCCCGGCATGATGGATGAGCCCGCCTGCATGGGCGGCAGGTTGATCTCGCCGAACCCGGCGCGCGGCCCCGATGACAGCAGCCGCAGGTCGTTGCAGGTCTTCGACAGCTTCACCGCCACGCGCTTGAGCACCCCGGACAGCTGCACGAAGGCGCCGGCATCCTGCGTCGCCTCGACGAGGTTGGGCGCGGTCATCAGGCGCAGGTCGGCGATCTCGGAGAGCGCGCGGCAGACGAGCGCCGCATAGCGCGGGTGCGCGTTGATGCCGGTGCCGATGGCGGTGGCCCCGAGGTTGATCTCGCGGATCAGGCGCGCCGCCTCCTCCAGCCGCGCTTCGTCCTCGAACAACATCACCGCATATGTCGAGAACTCCTGGCCCAGCGTCATGGGCACCGCATCCTGCAGCTGCGTGCGCCCCATCTTCAGCACCTCGACGAACTCGGTCGATTTGGCCTCGAACGCCTCGCGCAACGACGCCATCGCCGCGAGCAGCCGGCGGATGCCGAACTGGGCCGCCACCTTGATCGCCGTCGGGTACACGTCGTTGGTGCTCTGCGACAGGTTCACATGGTCGAGCGGATGCAGAAACGCATAGTCGCCGCGGGCGCGATCCATGAGTTCCAGCGCGCGGTTGGCAATCACCTCGTTGGCATTCATGTTGGTGGAAGTGCCGGCGCCGCCCTGGATCACGTCGACCACGAACTGATCGTGCAACTTGCCGTCGCGCAACTCGTCGCAGGCGGCCATGATGGCGGTCATGCGCTCGCGATCGAGCAGCCCGAGTTCATGGTTCGACACCGCCGCCGCCTGCTTGACACAGGCCAGCGCCACGATGAGGTCGGGGTAGATGGAAATCGGCGTCCCGGTAATGGGAAAATTCTCCACCGCGCGCAGCGTGTGGATGCCCCAGTAGGCATCGGCCGGGATGTCGCGATCGCCGATGAGGTCGTGCTCGCGGCGCGTGGCCGTGGCCGTGGCCATGGATGTGGTCATGCGCGTGGACTCCGGGGAATGTTCCGGACATTCTAGGCTGTGCCATGCCGGGGTGCGCAACCGGCATGACGCAACCGCCAATTCACTGCGCATTCAAGCTGTTGCCTTCGCGCATCAATCGCCCTGTCAGCGTACTTGCCGGTCGGGCGTTAAGGAGTCACACATCAGGCGCTGCCGGTGCCGGGCGCTTCCATCGGACATTCGGAGACACGCATGAAGCGATTGATCGCGATCCTGATTACCACGGGCATCGGCTTTGCGGCAGGTGCCGCCCTGACACCCGCGCGCGCCGAGAACCTTTCTGCCACAACGTCGGCGTCGGCGCCGGCGCCGACGCCGACGCCGGCCGATGCGCAAATGCAACGCATCATCGCGCTGCTTGCCACCTCGGTGCTGACGCAGTGTGCCGCGCAGGCCAGCAAGGGATCTCTCGAGGGCTTCGATCCCGGCCCGGCCGTGGAATCGACGCTGCGCAACACCCTGGCAAGCAAGGAGCTGCAGGGCCTTATCGATCGCATCGTCGAGCAGGCGGGTAGCGGCCCCGAAGGCGCCGGCATGTCGCCGGAGATGCGCGCGCTGATGAAAGGAGCATTGTCGAGCGCCGCGGCCATGGCGCGCGCCGAAATTGCACCTAGCCTGGCAC
>CAXNGL010000036.1:0-15055 GCA_964201515.1 Burkholderiales bacterium | reverse complement strand
GGCCCGATCACCATCCTCGCTGCAACCAGCAACCTTGCAATCGCTGGCGCAAACAACACCCTTGGCGCGGTGAGTGTGACTTCGGGAAATGACATCACCCTGCGCAGCGCCAACCTGACGCTGGGGGCGTCCACGGTCTCGGGCGTGTTGGATGCGCGCGGAACCGGCAATGTCACTGTTTCGGGTGTGCAATCGGTCACTGGCGCCGTGACACTGGTTGCGGATGGGACACTGGCACTGGATGCGGGCATTACTACTGCGGCCGGCGGAAATGCCATCACGCTGGTTGGCAATACCGCCTTCACGCGCAACAGCGGCGCGAATCTTGCGATGGGCGGCGGTGGACGTTGGGTGATTTACTCGGCGGATCCGGACCTGGACACCTTCAACGGACTGTCCAGCGGCAATACCGCAGTCTGGAACAACACCTTTGCGCTGAACCTTCCAGTCGGGATCGCGACCGGCAATCGCTATGTTTTCTCGGTGTCGCCGACGCTGACGTACGCCTCCACGAACCTCAGCAAGACCTATGGCGACGATGCCTCGGCGTCGCTGCCCGGCGCCTACTCGGTCAGTGGCTTGCGTGGGGCCTACGGTGGCGCGCTAGTTGCCGATACCCTTGGAGCTGTGGTGACCGGTGCGCCAAGTATTAGTTCATCCGGCGCTGCTGCGGGCGCAAACGTTGCCGGGTCGCCTTACGCCATCAATATTGCGGCGGGGACCGTCGTTGCAAGTTCAGGGTATTCGCTGGCTTACAGTGCGGCGGGGCAGTTGACGGTAAGCAAGGCGCCGCTCACCGTAACTGCCGACGACAAGAGCAAGACCTACGGGGGCGCCGATCCGTCACTCACCTATACGGCGAACGCGACTCAACTCAAGAACGGCGACCTTGCTTCGGTGGTGAGCGGGGTGTCGCTCTCCACTGCCACGGGGGCAGCAGCCACCTTTGGCACGCACACAATCACGGCCAGTGGGGGCGCGGCGTCGAACTACACCGTCACCACGGCCAACGGCACGCTGAGCGTGGCCAAGGCGGCAGCGCTGGCGGTGACGGCCGATGACAAGGCGAAGACGTACGGCGACACGGATCCGACGCTCACCTACACGGTGACGGGGACGCGCTACTACGGGGACACGACGGCGGTGGTGAGCGGGGTGGGCCTGACGACGGCCACGGGGGCCACGGCCACCGCAGGCACGCACACAATCACGGCGACGGGCGGGACGGCGACGAACTACAACGTGGCGATGGCCAATGGCACGCTGAGCGTGGCCAAGGCGGCGGCGCTCACGGCGACGGCCGATGACAAGGCGAAGACGTACGGGGACACGGATCCGACGCTCACCTACACGGTGACGGGGACGCGTTACTACGGTGACACGACGGCGGTGGTGAGCGGGGTGTCGCTGTCGGCGCCGGTGAATGGAGCGGCGACGGCGGGCACGCACGCGATCACGGCGAGTGGCGGCACGGCATCCAACTACAACATCACGACCGCCAACGGAAACCTCGTAGTCGCCAAGGCCGAGTTGATATTGACGGGCGATGACAAGTCGAAAATCTATGGCGCCGCTGATCCGCTGCTGACCGTTTCCGCTGGTGCCGGACAACTGCAGTACGCTGACACCCTGGGCGTTGTGTCGGGAGTGACACTCTCCACCGCCACGAACGCTGCGGCAACCGCTGGAACACACGTCATCGTTGCCTCCGGCGGGACGTCTGCGAACTACAACGTGACGGCCGCCAACGGCACGCTGACCGTGAGCAAGGCGTCGCTGACTGTCACTGCGGACAGCAAGACCAAGACCTACGGGGGTACTGAGCCGGTGCTGACCGCTTCTGCCGGCCCGCTGCAGTTGAAATACGCGGATACGCTTGCCGTGGTCTCGGGTCTTGTGCTGTCGGCTCCGGCCGCTGCAGCCGCCAGCGCCGGCACCCACGTCATTTCTGCTGCAGTTGGCACCGCAGCGAACTACAACGTGACTCCGGCCAATGGTGTCCTCAGCGTGGCGCCTGCCGCCATCGTGGTCAGCGCGGACAATAAATCGCGTGATTTTGGCGCGGCCAATCCTGCCTTCACCGGCAGCCTGAGCGGCTTTCGGTTGGGCGAGACATCCGCGGTGCTGACTGGAACGCTGCTGTACACGACGCCTGCGACATTGGCCTCGCTGCCCGGTACGTACGCAATTGTTCCTGGTGGGCTGAGCGCCTCCAACTACACGTTGACCTATGTGCCTGGCATCCTGTCGGTTGGGACTGCTGTCAGTTCGCAAGCTGCTGCTTTTGTTGACGCCAATGGCCTGTCGGTGAATGCCCTGGTCAGCGCGCTGCAGGGTAGTCAGGTTGGTTTTCGGCCGGCAATGCTCAGCGTTCCGCTGAGCGGGTTTGGCGGGATCAATGCCTTGCCGGCGACGGCCGCAGGTGGTGATGTCCCCGGCAATCAGGGGCAAGGGGATGCTTCGTCGGGCTTTGCCGATGTGGCGGAAGTCCGTAACGCGGTGAGACCACGCGTACGAATCGCCTTCCGTTCGGAGTGCTTTGGTTCGGCGATCCAGCAACTGCAGTGCGCGTCGCGTTGAGACCAGTGCGCTAATACTGGCCGACTGCAGGCCTGCGCGGATTGCACCTCCGCGTAAATCACATTCATGAAGACGACTGTTCGCGCGCTTATTGAACATTCCCAAAAACATGTCAGGCCTCGTCAGAGGCATGTTTTTGTCATGCATTATGCAATTCTCAATAGATGCGCGAGCCGGCATCGCTTCCTGTGCCAGTTCCTCGCGAGATGAGCAGTCGGGGGTGGCCGCTCGGGTAGAATTCAGCACTTTCACCGGAGACTCTCCCTTGTATCTCATACAGCCATTCACCGGCTTGCGGCCGGTTCCCGAGCGAGCCGCCGATGTGGCAGCTCCTCCGTACGACGTGTTGTCCAGCGCTGAAGCGCGCGCGCGCGCGGCCGGAAAGCCCTGGAGCTTTCTGCATGTCTCCAAGCCCGAGATCGATTTGGCCGATGGAGTGGATGTCTATTCGGCGCCCGTCTACGCCAAGGCTGCCGAGAACCTCAGGAACATGCTCGATAAGGGGGTGCTGCGCCGGGATCCAGAGCCGTGCTACTACGCTTACCGCCTGGTCATGGACGGGCACGTGCAGATCGGGCTGGTCGCGGCCGCCTCGGTTGCCGCATACGATGCGAACCGCATTCGCAAGCACGAGTTGACGCGGCCGGACAAGGAAGACGACCGTGTTCGCCAGATCGATGCCACGAACGCGCAGACCGGGCCGGTGCTGCTGGCCTACCCCAGCGCGCCGCAGGTGGACGAAGTGCTGGCGCAGGCCTCCAAGGGGATTCCCGATGCCGATGTGACTGCGGAGGGTGGCGTGCGGCATACCATTTGGGTCATTCGCGACCGTACGCTCATCGCCACGATCACCAGCGCGTTCGACGCCATGCCGGCCTTGTACATTGCCGACGGGCATCACCGATCGGCGGCGGCATCCCGCGTGGCCGTGGCGCGCCGCAATGCCAACGCCACCGGCGCGCAAAGCCACGACTACTTCCTCACCGTGGCGTTCCCGCATCACCAGATGCGCATCCTCGATTACAACCGCGTTGTCACCGAGCTCAATGGACAGAGCAACGCAGAATTCCTTGCGAAGGTGCGGGGGAACTATTCAGTGGAGGAGAGTGCAACCCCGGTCAGGCCGGCGCGGCATGGCGAAGTCGGGCTTTACCTGGGCAAGCAGTGGTACCGGTTGCAGATCAAGCCGCAACTGGCCGCTGCAAAGGATCCGGTAGCGCGTCTGGACGTGAGCCTATTGTCGGAGCACCTGCTGGGCCCGGTGCTTGGCATTCACGACCTGCGGCGCGACAAGCGTGTTGATTTTGTCGGCGGTATTCGCGGCCTGCCCGAGTTGGAAAAGCGCGTCGACAGCGGTGAAATGGCCGCGGCTTTCGCGTTGTACCCGACTACCCTGCAGGACCTGATGGCAGTGGCGGATGCAGGACAGATCATGCCGCCCAAGTCGACCTGGTTCGAGCCCAAACTCGCCGACGGGCTGGTGTCGCACGTGCTCGATTGATTTGCGAGAGTGCGGTGCGCCCGAACATCGACCGGGCCCGCTGCTAGGGGGGCATTCTGACGCGCCCGCAGTTGCGCCAAGCGGCCACTGGGCGCGCGTTGATAACTGAGCCGCCACCCCCTTGTGG
This sequence comes from Burkholderiales bacterium, assembly GCA_964201515.1. Lineage (GTDB taxonomy): Bacteria > Pseudomonadota > Gammaproteobacteria > Burkholderiales > SG8-39 > CAIYPG01. The sequence goes on along the minus strand of CAXNGL010000036.1, from coordinate 10,847 downwards.
CAAGTCGAACGCGGCGCGCTTGTGGCGCGTCCTGCGCGGTCTGGATGAATGAGTGTCGAGGCCAGGCGAAAAAGGTTTGACGCTTGCCTCGGCGTGCGGAGTTGTCATGGAGCTCAGCGCGCTCACCGCATAACCGCCGTGTTGGTAGTTAGATGCCGTCCCACGACGTAACCATCAGCGCCGCGTCGGTGCTTCTGAACCGGCACCCGCGTACCGGAAAAGACTGCCTTGCCCCCCCAGCACGTGAGGACTGAAAGGAATCGCTGGATTCATCATATCGACAGACTACTCGCAACTTTGCGGCCGGTGCAACTTTGCTGGGGATCGCAACCCAGGTTCAGGGCCAACGCAAGCGGTCCCTCGGCGAGGTGAGTCCGGCCCGCAACGCGTGCCCTATGCGTGGCTACTGCGGCTTGAAGCCGATTCTCGCGGCCACGTCGGAATACATCTTCGCCTCATCGGCCAATGCCTTGGCGGCAACGTCGGCGCTCTGACCGGTGACTTCGAGTTGCAGTTTCGCGAACTGCGCTTTCACCTCGGGTGTCTGCAGGGCTTTCTGCGCCGCCGCGGCGAGGCGGTCTGTCGCCGCCTTCGGCGTTCCGGCGCGCACGTTCAGCGACAGGCTGAGGCCTGGGATGGACGGGTGTCCAAGCTCACGGAAGGTGGGCACGTTCGGATAGGCCGGGCTGCGGTTGGTGCCAGTGACACCGAGCACGCGGAACTTCTCGCCAAAGCCGATGGCCGAGCCTTCGCCGACGAAGCCCATCTGCACTTCGCCCGCGATCAGCGCCCCCAGGTAGCCGCCGCCCGATGAGTAGGGGATGTGCGTGACGCTGGCGCCCACGCCCGAGAGGAGGAGTTCCGCGAGCAGGTACACCGGTGGGCTGGATTCTCCGAAGTTGAACTTGCCGGGCGCGGCCTTGGCGGCGGCGGCGAGTTCGGCCAGGGTCTTCCACGGTTGCGCGGCCCCGACACCGAACACGTACTTGCCTTCGGCGATGCCGATCACCGGTGGCAGGTCTCTCAGGGGATCGAAGCTGAGGCCGCGGGCGGTGACGGGAAGGATGGCCATGCTGGGCACCAGCACCGACACCACGGTGTAGCCGTCCGCCGGCGCCTGCTTGGCGACATACTCGAAGCCCACCACGTAGTTGCCGCCCGGCTTGTTCTCGACCACCATGGGCTGGCCGAGCGTCTTGGTCATTTCGGCCGCCATCACGCGCGCCACGATGTCGACGATCACGCCGGGCGTGTTGGGCACGACGTAGCGGATCGGCTTGGTGGGATAGTCCTGCGCATGGACAACTGCCGCGCCGAACAGGCAGGCTGCCGCGAGTGCCGCGAGTGCCATGCGGGCGGTGCGCTTGAGGGATGCGCGGTGCGGCGATGCGGCGGCGTTCAGGTCGGTGGCAAGTTGCATGGATGTTTCTCCGGTCGTGTGGTGAAAGCTTATTGTACCGAGCGCGCCATGATTTTCATCAATATGATCAATTCTGGTAATCGAACCATGCCGCTCGGATATTGGCGAGAATAATCTACTCAGGAAGTCCCGGAACGGATCGCCGGGGGGCGCCCCGCATGCTAGGTGATGCGCTCCGTGATGCCACGCGACATGCCCCAGGGCAGGGCCACCGAGGAATGCGGTCCGGGTTCGCCGGCGACGACGACGAGGAAATCCTCGGCGCGCTCGACCACTGGAAAACGCGCGAGCCCGGAGAACCACTTGGGATGGGCGACCAGTCCTTCCAAGCCGAGCAACGCCGAGCGATCATTGCGCGCGCGCTCGAAGAGGTAGCGCTGCACGTCCGCCTTGGTCCAACCGCTCGCGGCGACGATGGCGGCGTGGCCCGGGTTGAGCGTGACCATGATCTGGGCGCGGATCATTGCCGCAAGATTGCCGGCCATGCCCATGATGTTGCCGGCAGCCTTGTCGAGGATGCCTTCCGCCGTGGTGCTGGTGTCGTTGACAAAGGTTCGCGGGCCCTCGCATTTGAGCACCGTGACGCAGCTCGTATCCGCATCGAACCAGTCCGCGTTCAATCCCGGCCACGGGCTTTTCGCCAGGTTCTCTGCGTAGCAATAGCTGAACTTCGCGGGCGAGCCCTGCACGGACAGGTCCGAACCGCCCACGCGGGCGCCGAGGAAGAATGAATAGGCGAGGGCGACCGCGCGGCCGATGGTGGCGTTGGCGCGAAAACCCGGCCCGAGGCTGCCCTGGCCGCTGGCGATGCCCAGCTTCGCGGCTGCGGGGCCGCTCACCAACACCAGCGTGCCCCCGGGGTGCGTGGTGATCGCGCCTTGCGCCAGCCTGAACGCGGGCGCAGCCATGGCGCGATAGGCGGCTGCCACGACGCCGAACCATTGCGGCTCGCAGCCCGCCGCCACCGCCAGTGCCGCCACTTCAAGTGCGGTCAGTGGCGATGCGCGCGGGGCGATCACCGGCCACAGCGGTGCATCGGCGGCGATGCCGGATGCGGCGAGCATCGCCTCCACGCGTGCCGGCGTTGGCGCAAAAAAGGGCAGTCCATCCCCCAGCCCGGCATCGGCGAGGCACTGCGTGTAGGCGTGGCTCGCGTCAGGGCCTTCGATGGCCAGTAGGGGAATCGCGGACGCGGTTGCCGACGCAGTTGCAGCGGTGTCGCGGCCGGTTGAGGATGTGCCGCGCGCGAGGAGGCCTTCCAGAATGGCGGGGATCGCGGCTTCGGTGGCGCGTGCCACGGCGTCCGGGTTGGCATCGCGCGCCATGTCGAGCAGCGTCACCGGGATGCCAGGCGCCATGTGCCCGGCTGTCGCCGTGGCGAGCCGGCCCCCCGCGCCCTGGCACACCAGGCTGGTGGGAATGCCGCGGCGCTCGAGTTCGGTGGCGAAGATCATGGTGGGCTGCGTCACGCCCTGGTCGAGCAGCGCGCAGATGACCGCGTCGAACCCGGCATCGGCCACTTCCTCCACCAGCGACAGCACGACTTCCGGCTTGCATTGCAGGAGGTCGTGGCGCATGGTCGACACGGCTGCCGCGGCGTGGGCGCCGGTGATGTGGTCCTCGAGGACCTGGAATATCCGGGAATACTTGCCTGTGTCGCGATTGCCGACCTTGCCATTGTCGAACAGCAGGATGCGACCTTCATCCAGGGTGCCCAGGCGCGGCGCGAGCCCGATGCGTTCGCCGCGCACACGCTCGCGCAAATCGATGGTCATGGTCTTGTCGGAGGGCATTTGTCGGGTTGCGCTATCGTGAAAAGGGAGTAAGTCGGGGACTTCAATATTGCCCTTACTTTACTGCAGCAGCATTCAAAGCGTCGGAGGCCGCTGCTGCGCGGGCGTCGCAGGGTTCCCCAAGCTTTGTTCCCGAAAGTTGGCTGCAGCGAGAAGGCTTTCAGGTTAGCATTTGGGCGCGCTGCAACGGGCCGGTTTGGCGCGCGCGCCCATTGAGCGACAAAGCCCCCCGTCGATGACAATATTCCTTTTCAAAGGACTCCTGCATGAGCAATACCCGAGCGCCTGACGCCACCGTCGATGCCAGCCTGGATGCCACCGCTGACTTCGCGCGCTTTCTCTGCAATACACGCCATGAAGACATTCCCGCCGCCGCCATCGCCGCCACCAAGCGCAGCATCTTCGACACGGTCGGGGTGATGCTTGCCGGTTCCGGGCCCAATGGGACGGCGCGCAAGATCGTCGGTGTACTGGAGCGCTGGGGCGGCGCGCCCGAGTCGACCGTCATCGGCCACGCCGCAAAGCTTCCGGCGCCGCACGCGGCCTTCGCCAACGGCGCCATGGCGCACCAATACGATTTCGACGACACGCACGACGAGGCGGTGGCGCATCCCACCGCCAATTCGTTGTCGGCCGGGCTCGCGGTGGCAGAAGCGCGGGGAAATGCCTCGGGGCGCGACCTGCTGCGCGCCGTCGCACTGGCCAACGACGTGAGCTGCAGGCTCGGGCTTGCCATCATCGGCTCGCTCTACGAGTACCCGTGGACGCGCCCTCCGGTGATCGGCATTTTCGGCGCGACCTCGGCGGCAGCCATCATGCTCGGCTTGAAGCCCGAGTCCGTCGAATCCGCTTTCGGTCTCACGCTGCACCAGGCGGGCAACACGCTGGAGTGCCTGTATGCGAGCGGGTCGGAGGTGCGCGGCTTTCGCGACGGTTTCTCTTCGCGCAATGGCGTGACCGCGGCCTACATGGCCGAGGCCGGCGTGCGCGGCGACCGTAGCGCCCTGGAAGGGCGATTTGGTCTTTTCAATGCGTTCTTTCGCGGCGAGTACCGTCGCGACGCTTTGGTGAAAGACCTTGGCACGCACTTCGAAGCCGACCGCATATCCATCAAGCCCTGGCCCTCGGCGCGCGAGACGCACGCCACCTTGCAGGCAGTGCTCGACCTGCGATCCAGGCACCAGCTCGAACCGGCGCAAGTGCGCGAGGTGCGCCTGCGTGTGGGCAGCACCAACCTGCACTTCTGCGAGCCGGCCGATGCCCGCCGCCGGCCTGCCGGACGCATGGATGCGCTGGGCAGCCTGCCGTTTGCGGTCGCGGTGGCGTTGCAATACGGCAGCGTGCCACTGGTGGCCTATACCGATGCCGCCCTCAAGGACCCGGCAGTGCTGGCTCTTGCCGATCGCGTGACCTGGCAGGTGGATGAGTCGCGATCGGCGGATGGCACCATCGAAGGCGCGACCGTTGAAATCGAGACCACCAGCGGTGCCAGGCACCGTCACAGCGTGCGCCACGGCATGGGGCATCCGGATTCCCCGCTCACCGATGCGGTGATCAAGCATAAGTTCGAGGGCTGCGGCGCCATGGCGCACCGTCCGCCGTCGACGCAGGACGTCGAGCGCCTGTGGCAGGCAGTGCAGTCGCTGGACAGCATTTCCGTGCGCGAGTTTGCCGAGCTGTTGCCGCGCTGAACGCTGCGCAATTCCATCATATCCACTCAAATCCCCCCATCTCGAAAGGCAACACCCATGCAATCCGTGACACTGATTCGATCCTGTGCCCTGGCACTGTTGGCAGCCGTTATTTCGGGCGGTGCTTTTGCACAGGCCTGGCCGTCGAAGCCGGTCAAGCTGCTGGTGCCCTTCGGGCCGGGCAGTGGCACCGACACCATTGCGCGCGTGGTGGCCGAAGGCCTGTCGGAAAACCTCAAGCAGCCGGTGATCGTGGAGAACCGCGAGGGCGCGGGCGGCATCGTCGGCACCAAGGCTTCCATGACCATGCCGGCCGATGGCTATACCGTGGTGGCGATTTCCAATGCCTTCCTGATTGCGCCGCAACTGTTCAAGGTGGCGCCGTATGACCCGACGCGCGACTTCACCGCGCTGTCCAAGGTTGCGGCCATGCCCATGACCATCGTGGTGGGTGCGAGTTCGCCGTACAAGACCATGAAGGACCTGATCGACTACATCAAGGCCAATCCCGGCAAGGCCAGCTTTGCCACCTCGGGCAAGGGCGCGCAAAGTCACCTCGAAATCGAGTACATCAAGCAGCAACTGGGCTTGAATGCCGTGGATATTCCGTACAAGAGCACCGGCGCCGCCATCGGCGACACCATCTCCAACACCGTGACCTTCTACATGCCGGTATTCCCGCCGGTGGCCTCGAACGTCGGCTCCGGCAAACTGCGCGCGCTGGCCATTGGCGCCCCGTCGCGGCTGGCGGCAACGCCGGACATCCCCACCTACGTGGAGGCGACGGGGATCCCGAATTACGTGCCCACGTCCTGGTTCGGCTACGTGGTGCTGGCGGGCACGCCGGCGGAGGCCGTGGCCAGGCTCGACCAGGGTCTTGGCTACGCAGCGACACTGCCCCGGGTGCGTGACAAGATCCAGGGCGTGGGCGCCAACATGAGCGTTGCCCCGTCGCGCGAATTCTCCGCCGAGATCAAGGCAGAAGCCGAGAAATGGGGCAAACTCATCACCGCGCTGGGAATGCGCACCGAGTAGGTTTGACACGGATCAACCTTGGGAGCAGGGCGATGAGAATTGCAGCGTTGACGCTGGCTTGCGTGCTGGCGGGTATTTCCGTCGACAGTCCTGTGCAGGCGCAGGGGTTTCCGAACAAGCCGGTGCGCATTCTCGTGCCGTTTGGGCCGGGCACCGGCACCGACATCATGGCGCGCATCATTGCCGAAGGGCTGACCGAACAGCTCAAGCAGTCGGTCATCGTGGAAAACCGCGAGGGCGCGGGCGGTGTCGTGGGCACCGTGGCGGTCCGCAATGCCCCGGCTGACGGCTATACGGTGCTGGCAATCTCCAACGCGTTCCTGATTGCCCCGCAACTGGCGAAGGTAGCGCCCTACGACCCCATTCGCGATTTCACGCCGGTGGCCAAGGTGGCCTATGTGCCGCTGACCATCGTGGTGGGTGCGAGCTCGCCCTTCAAGGCCATTAAGGACCTGCTCGACTACATGAAAGCCAACCCGGGCAAGGCAAGCTTCGCCACTTCGGGCAAGGGCGCGCAGAGCCAGCTCGAGGTTGAGTACATCAAGCAGGTATTCGGCCTCAGTGCGGTGGATGTCCCCTACAAGAGCACTGCGTCGGCGGTTGCCGACACCATGACCAATACGGTGGCCTTCTACATGCCGGGATTTGGCGCCATGTCATCCAACATTGCCGCAGGAAAGCTGCGCGCGCTTGCCATCGGTGCGCCGCAGCGCCTGCCCAACTTCCCGGACATCCCCACCTTCATCGAGGCGACCGGCATCCGCAATTACAATCCGGCGGCATGGCTCGGTTACATGGTCGCGGCGGGGACGCCGGCGGACAGCGTGTCCAGACTGGAAGAAGGGATCATCCGCACCACGGCCGTTCCGGCGGTGCGCGAGAAGATTGCCGGTGCATCCGCGTACCTGAGCGTGGTCAATTCGCGCGACTATGGCGCAGAGATGCGCGCCGAGTACGACAAATGGGCGAAGCTGATCAATGAGCTCAACCTGAAGACCGATTGATTGCCGGTGATGCATGGGGAGGCAATCATGTGGGTGACGAGCGACGGGGCAGGAGCGGTGGCGTGAGCACCGTTGATTCGCAAGCTGACCGCTACGTCAAGGAGAAATCCACCCACGTGGTGGGCGTGGCCGCCTTGCGGCGCCTGCGCACGATGGTGGATCGCGAGACGCACACCGAGGCGGAAGTTCGCAGCTTCACCATTCGCGCGCTGCTGTGGCTTGCCGTGGTCGCGCTGTCGGTGCCGCTGGCGATGTTCTGCATCGGTGCGGTTCGCGTGCTGATCGAGCACTTGTCGCAGGGGCGTCCCATGGACGCCTTTCTGTCGCGCCTGGTGTCGGAAGGCCTCGGCATGCTGTGGTGGCTCGCGCCCTGGGCGCTGGTGCGGCAGTACCGGTTGGCGCGCGGCGCCAGGAAGACCTGAGCTCTACGGCAGCGGCGTAATAACCTTCACCTTGGCGGCTGGTGCATTGGCGGGAATGCCGCAATCCAAGGCATGTCTATTGGTGATCGGATTGGCCCTGATCGCCCTTACAATCGCGCTTCGGCCAGGCGCAACTTTCATCTGAACAGGGGACCGGATTGGAATCGTTCGATTACATCATCGTGGGAGCGGGCTCATCGGGCTGCGTCATTGCCAATCGACTGACTGAAAGCGGCACGGACAGCGTCCTGCTGATCGAGGCTGGGGGAGGATTCAACGACCCCATGATCCTGATGCCCAAGGGCTTCGCCCGGCTCATGCACGACAACGTCCGTGCCTGGCGCTTTGCCGTGCAGCGGAACATCGCCAATGAGCCGCAGGGCACAGAGAACTGGTTGCGCGGCAGGGCGCTCGGCGGTTCGAGCTCCATCAACGGCATGGTCTATTCGCGCGGCCATTTCCAGGACTACGAGGACTGGAAGGCGCTGGCCGGGCCGAACTGGGGCTGGGATGCGATGAAAAAGGCCTATGTGGCGGTCGAGGGCCATGAACTGCCCGCGACGGATTTTCGCGGCCATGACGGGCCGTTGCGGATCACCACCGGCAAGTATCGCTATCCGCTGTGCGAAACGATCATCGCGGCCGGCGAGCAGATGGGGCTCAAGCGCAAGGAAGACCTCAACGAGCCCGACCACGAAGGCATCGGCTACTACAACTTCACCATCCACAAGGGCCAGCGCTGGAGTTCGGCACATGCCTTCCTCGAGCCGGCGATGAAACGGCGCAACCTGACCATCGTCACCCATACCGAGGTTGACCGCATCACCTTCGAAGGCAAGCGCGCCGTTGGCGTCAAGGCACGGCGGGGCGGCCAGTTGGTGGAGTACCGGTGCAAGGGGGAAGTCATTGTGTGCGCCGGGGCCATCCAGTCGCCCAAGCTGCTGCAACTCTCCGGCATCGGCCCGGGTGAACGCCTGCGCGCGGCCGGCGTGCAGGTGCTGGTGGATTCGCCTGATGTCGGGGCAAAGCTGCGCGATCACCTCGGGTTCTCCATGCCCCACGACTTGAAGAAAGGCGCCGGCCTGAATTGGCGTTTGCGCTGGCCGGGGTTGTTGGCCAGCGTGGCGCAGTACGGGCTGTTCCGCAGTGGCATCCTGGCCAGCGGGCCGTATGAAATCGGCGCCTTCGCGCGCACCGATCCGTCGCTGTCCCGGCCCGACATCCAGGTCTACCTGAGCGCACTGAGCACCGGTCGGCCGGCCGAGGGGTTGCCGCCCAGCGCCGTGTCCGTTGCAAAAGCCCCGGGCCTGACGATCTCCTCCCATTCGGTGCGCCTCACCAGCGAGAGCGCGTTGTGGATCACATCGCCTGATGCCAGCGTGCCGGTGGCAATTCAGGCCAATTGGCTGTCCACTGAAGAGGACCGCACCACCATGCTCGGCATGTTGCAGTTCATGCGTCGGTTCATGACCATGCCGGCGATTGCGCCCTATGTCGGCAAGGAGCAGCTGCCCGGCGCACACGTGCAGGGCAAGGAGCAACTGATGGATGCCCTGAAGGCGATGTTGACCTGCGCCATCCACGCCACCGGCACCTGCCGCGTCGGGCTCGATGACCGGTCCGTCGTCGATCCGCACCTCAGAGTGCGCGGCGTCGAGGGCGTGCGCGTGGTGGATTGCTCGGTCATGCCCGCGCTGGTCGCGGGCAACACCAATGGTCCGGCCATCGCGCTCGCCTGGCGCGCCGCCGACCTGTGGCAGGAAGAGCGCCGCAAGTCGGGCCGGGCGTGAGCGGCCTCGCCTGGCCCGCGCAGCAGGCTGTGCTGGCGGCGATGCCGTGAGTTCGCCGCCCGGGCCGAAGGAGGTCTCGTCCCGCACGGTCGGTCATTACGAGCAGCGCGCCGAGGACTTCTGGCAGGGCACGCGCGATCACGACGTCAGCCAGAACATCGACGCGCTGCTGCGCCACATCAAGGGAGAGCCGCCCTTCACCATCCTGGATCTGGGCTGCGGGCCGGGACGCGATCTCAAGCGATTTACCGATCGCGGCCATGTTGCCGTCGGCCTGGATGGCGCGGCGCGCTTTGTTGCCATGGCGCGCGAATACAGCGGCTGCGAGGTCCTGCACCAGGACTTTCTCGCGCTTGACCTGCCGCCGGCCCGCTTCGATGGCGTGTTCGCCAATGCCGTGCTGTTCCATGTGCCCTCGCGCGAGCTGACGCGGGTGCTGCGCGAGCTGCATGCCACGCTCAAGCCGCGCGGCGTGCTGTTCTCATCCAACCCGCATGGCAGGAACGAGGAGGGTTGGAACGGCGAGCGCTACGGCGCGTATCACGATCTCGATGCCTGGCGGCGCCATGTCCTGGCAGCAGGGTTCGAGGAAATCGAGCACTACTACCGGCCGCCAGGACTGCCGCGCGAAGAGCAGCCGTGGTTGGCCATGGTTTGTCGTCGTCAGTGACTGGACGAAAGGTGTGTCGGCCTGCCCCGCAGCCTGTTCTGCAATTGTTGTACGGTGTGCCCAAAGCTTTCTTGCCCCATGGCAACCTTTGCTGTTAAATCAGACGGACTAAGCTCGTAATCGGAAAGGACCGTCGCCCTGGGTTCGAGCGAGGAGGAAGGCTTTGGTTGCACCGTCGCTGAAGAAAGTCGCGTTCATCACCGGGTCGAGCCGTGGGCTGGGTCGCGCTATGGCGCTGCGCCTGGCAAGGGAAGGCGTGGCCATCATCGTCAGCGCCGCCAACTCCGATGAGGCCGGGAAGAAGGTCGTCGAGGAGATCCGCTCGGCCGACGGTGAGGCCATCTTCTGCCGCTGCAATGTGCGCGACCGCGATGCGGTGAAGAGGGCGGTGGCCGCCGGCGTGGATGCCTTCGGGCCGATCAATATCCTGATCAATAATGCCGGCTGGATGGTGCCCATGCCCTTCGAGCAGAATGACGAGGCCTACTGGGACCGAGTGCTGGACACGAAGATCCGCGGCTCCCTCTACACCGTGCACGCGGTGCTGCCCTCGATGAAGGAGTGCGGCTGGGGCAAGATCATCAACATCACCGGCGACGCCGGGCGCGTGGGCCTGACCAATGGCGTGGTGCACACCGGCGCGCAGGGCGCGCTGCAGTCGATGACCAAGTCGTGGGCGCGCGAATTGGCCAAGTACGGCATCCGCGTCAATGCGGTGTCCCCCGGGCCCATCGAATCCGAACAGCAGAAAGACGTGTTTGCGACCGGTGGCAGTCTGATCAGCAATGAAATAAACGTCGGCATGTTCGGTGTCGGCAAGCCGGAGGACATTGCGGCGGCCGTGGCGTTTTTCGTGCGCAACGAGGCCGATCACATTACCGGGCAGATCCTCAGCGTCAATGGCGGGCGGGCGTTTCCGTCTTAGCGACAATGGCACTCACTTGAGAGTTTTTGGCTCGTCCTCTCCTGCTGCGAGCGGGTTTATTGAAGATCGTTGTTTTCGTGCGGATGGTCTCATCATC
>CAXNGL010000035.1:0-15626 GCA_964201515.1 Burkholderiales bacterium | reverse complement strand
GCCTGCTACGCAGGTTGGGCCGCGCTGCTAAGTTCGCGTCAACGGGTCCTGCGCCTCGGGAAGAAACCAGCGGTCCGGTGTGGCTTCCGCCGCTGAGACCAGTCCCTGCCGCAGCAGGTAACTCATCATGACCAGGCTGGCGTCCAGCGTAATGTCGGCATTGGCGCGCAGCAGGTGCAGAACCTCGGCATTCGGCAGCAGGCGCAGCTCGGCGACTTCACCGTCCTGATTGACCGGCTGGAACCCCGCAGGCAGCACCAGGTCGTGCACGAAAATGATTTCCGACTGCACGCCCTCGGGTACTTCGCGCAACAGGCGGATTCTGCCGCACGCCACCGCACGCGCCATCATGTCAGCCGGGATGCCGGCTTCCTCCCGGCCTTCCTTCACCAGCGTCTGCGCCACGGAAAAACCCGCCGCCAGTCCGCCGCCGACCAGATTGTCCAGCATGCCCGGATCGATGGGCTTGGTTGCGCTGCGGCGCGCCACCCACATGTGCGTGGCATCGACCACGCCGTTGACGTGCACCGCGTAGGTGGTGACGCCGAGCAGCCGGGCTGCCGCCCGCTCGATATGAAACAGCGGCGGGTCGCCGAAGGCGGGGGCCACTGCGTACAACTCGTCGCGCCAGCCGGTGAGCGTGCCCTGTGCGGCGAGTTCGCCAAGGACCTGGGCGATGGCCGCATCGCGCGATGCGAGCGTATCCAACGCGGCGCTCAGCCGCACGCAGGTGCTGTCATGGCTGAAGACATCGGGAAATCGCGACAACCGATCCGCCGCGGGCGGGCGAATCCACCCCAGCGTATGACCGGCCGCTTCGAAGCGAAGGTAGCGGCGGGGTTCGAAGTCGTGCGCGGCGCGCGCGCAATCGGCGAGGCTCACGGCCCGGGGGGGTCGGCAAGGCTGATGATGGGCCATCCGTTTTTTTCGGCGTAGGCGCGCAGTGTGGCATCGGGATCCACCGCCACCGGATGCGACACCGCGGATAGCAGCGGCAGGTCGTTGCGCGAATCGCTGTAGAAGCGGATTTGCGCAAAGTCGGCGCGGCGCTCGCCGCGTGCGGCAAGCCATGCGTCCAGGCACTCGACCTTGCCTTCCTTGAAATTGATCGGGCCGCTGAAGTTCCCGGTGAACTGGTCGCCGCGGCATTCCGGTTCGACGGCGATGGCGTGCGCGAAGCCCAGTTCGCGCGCCGTGAGTTCGATGAGGAAGCGGTTGGTGGCGGTGGTCAGCGCGATCAGTTCGTCCTCGGCACTGTGCCGGGCCACCAGCGCCTTGCCCGCGGCGCGCAGCCTGGGGCGGATCTTGCGCTGCATGTAGGTGTCGCGCAGTTTCACCAGCTGCGCAAGCGGCCGGCCTTTGAGCGTGCGCAGGTAAAAGCGCACGAATTCAGCCTGGCCGACGCTGCCATCGCGATAGCGCGCGATGATGGCCGCGTTGGCGGCGCGGGCGCTGGCTGCGTCCTCGAGACCTTCCTCGATGAGGAACTGGATCCAGTAGTCGTCGCTGTCGCCTGAGAGCAGGGTGCCGTCGAGATCGAACAACGTGAGCGTGCGGCTCATGCGCTCTTCAGGTGCCAGGCCCGGGTGCGCGTGAAGGCCTCGATGCCCAGGGTGGACAGGGTCACTCCCATGCCGGATTCGCCGACGCCGGACCAGGGCAGGCGCGGGCTGACGCGGTCGCAGCAGTTCCAGTAGGCGCTGCCCGAGCGCACCGTTGAGAGAATGCGCCTGGCGCGGCCCTCGTCGCGCGAGTACACGCCGGCGGTGAGCCCGTAGCGGGTGTCGTTCATCAGGCGGGCGGCTTCGTCGTCGTTGGCAACCTTGCGGATGCCGATGATGGGGCCGAAGCTTTCTTCCTGCATCAATTCGGTGTCCTGCCCGGCGCCGTCAAAAATGGTGGGTGCGAAGTAGTTTCCCTTGCCGGGGATCGCTTTGCCGCCAAGCAACAGGCGCGCGCCCTTCTTCTTCGCATCGGCGACCTGGCGTTTGAGCAGGTCGAGCTGCGCGGCCCGCGCCAGCGGCCCGATGTAGGTGCGCTCGTCGGCGGGGTCGCCAATGCGATAGCCGCGCACTTCGGCAACGAAGGCGCGGACGAAGGCAGCGTGGACGCGCTCGTGAACGTAGATCCGCTCCACCGAGCAGCAACTCTGCCCGGTGTTGTAGAACGCGCCATCGGCGATGGATGCGGCAGCCGTCGCCACGTCGACGTCGTCGCAGACATACACCGGGTCCTTGCCGCCCAGTTCGAGCTGCAGATGGATCATGCGGGCGGCCGCCGCGCGGGCAATGCGCGCGCCGGTCGCATGCGAGCCGGTGAAGAACACGCCGTCCACCGGTTGCTTGAGCAGCGCCGCCCCGGTCTTGCCCGCGCCAACGACGTTGATGAAGACATCCTGCGGCACGCCGGCGGCATGCAGCAGGCGCGTGATCTCCCGGCCCGTGAGCGTGGCAAATTCGGAGGCCTTGTACAGCACGCAGTTGCCCGCCAGCAGCGCCGGAACGAAGACATTGGCACCGACGAAGTACGGATAATTCCAGGCGGAAATATTGGCCACCACGCCCAGTGGTTCACGGGAGATGGTCTCGCGCAGTTTCTGTGACTCGTCCCTGAGCACAACGGTGTCGCGCAGGGTCTTTCGCGTGTGCTCGAGATAGAAATCGATGCGCCCCAGCACGCCATTGAGCTCGTTGCGCGACTGGGTGATTGGCTTGCCGACTTCCTGCGTGAGCACGCGCGCCAGTGCCTCCCGCTCGGCCACCAGCAATTCCCGAAAACGCGCGATGGCTGCGAGGCGCTTCTTCATGGGGGTGCGCGCCCAGGCCGGTTGCGCTGCGCGCGCAGCCAGGTACTTGCGCCTGACCTCTGCGGCGCCGTCTTCGGGCACTTCGCAGATCAGCCTGCCGTTCGCCGGGTTGGTGATTTTCAATGTCATCGCCGCTCCCGGCTGGCGTTGAGGAATTCGTCGAGGACGGGCCGGTCATTGAGCAGGCTGGCGTCGGCGGGGTCCTGGAACTCCGGATGCCACTGCAGGCCGAGCACCCAGGCGGGGCCGCTATGCCGTACCGCTTCGACCATGCCGTCCTCTTCCGCGCGCGCTTCAATGGCGAGCCCGGGCGCAAGATCCTTGACCGCCTGGTGATGCACCGAATTCACCTTGTGGATGCGGTCCGTTGCATAGTGCCGCGCCAGCCCGCTTCCCGGCGTCACTTGCAGGCCATGAAAATTCTGGTCGTAAATCTCCCAGTCGCGATGATTGAGCGCGCCGGGGCACTGCGTGGCGATGTCCTGGTAGAGGGTGCCGCCGAAGGCGACATTGATCAGCTGCGCCCCGCGGCACACGCCGAGCACCGGCTTGCCGGCATCGGTAAACGCGCGCAGCAGATCGATTTCGTACAGGTCGCGGATGCGGTCGCCGCGCCATTCCGGGCGCAGCGCTTCTTCGCCGTAACTCTGCGGCGACACGTCCGAGCCGCCCTGGAGAACAAGGCCGTCCAGCTCGCGCGCGAAATCGGCCACCTTGACGTTGCCGCGCCGGGTGTCGCCCTCGGGCGACGGAATCATCACCGCCATGACATCGGCCGACATGACCCAATGCGCGATCGACTGCTCCATGTATTGCAGCGTCTTGCCCTTGAAGATGGGGCGCTGCGCATCGGCGTGGAAGAAGCACGCCGAGAGGCCGATCTTCAGCATGCCAGGGCCGCGTTGAACAGGCGTTCGAAATCGCCGCGGTTGCACGGGCGCGGATTGGTCTTGTGGCAGATGTCGGCAATCGCCACGTCCACCAGCGCCTCGAGCTGCTGCGCCTTGACGCCCGCGCTGGACAATCCTGCGGGGATGCCCAGCTGCGCCTTGAGCCTCGTCAGCCAGTCAACGAAGGCAGCGGCATCGCTCGCGTTGCTCACGCCCGCGCCCGTCACACCCGCACCCGTCACGCCCGCACCCGTCACGCCAACAACATGCGCCAGCTCCGCCATCTTCGCCGCCGCGGCATCCTGGTTGAAGCGCATCACATGGTCGATCATGATGGCATTGGCCAACCCGTGATGCAGGTCGGCGACGGTGGACAGCGCATGCGCGCAGGAGTGGGTGGCGCCGAGGTCTTTCTGGAACGCGATGGCGCCCATCATCGAGGCCATCAGCATGTCGCTGCGCGCCTCGAGGTTGGCTGGATCGCGCACTGCGACGGGCAGCGCGCGCGCCGCGATGCGCACGCCTTCGAGGGCGATGCCGTCGCACAGCGGGTGGTAGTCGGGCGACAGGTAGGATTCGATGTTGTGGGTGAGCGCGTCCATGCCAGTGGCCGCGGTGACATGCGCCGGCAGGCCGAGAGTGAGTTCAGGGTCGGCGAACACGGCTTTGGCCAGCAGCTGTGGCGAGAAGATGATTTTCTTGATGTGGGAGGCGTCGTCGGAGATGACGCTGGAGCGGCCGACTTCGCTGCCGGTGCCGGCGGTGGTGGGCAGCGCGATGAAATAGGGCAGCGCATTGGCGATGGGGCGCACCGACGGGTGGTCCCAGGCGTATTCCAGCACGCTGCCCGGGTGCGAGGCCATCAGGGCCACCACCTTGGCGACGTCCAGCGCCGCGCCGCCGCCGAACCCGATGACGCAATCCGCCGCATGCTGCTTGAAGGCGGCTGCGCCCGCAGCCACCTGGCTGGCGACCGGATTGCCCCAGACGCCGGAGAACACCGCGCAATCGAGCCCCGCGAGCGTCGCCTGGAACTCGGCCAGCACTGGCAGCGCGGCGAGGCCGCGATCGGTGACCAGCAGCGGGCGCCGGCAGCCCTGGGCCTGCAGGTGCGCCGCAACCCGCTTGCGCGCCCCGGCGCCGAAATGGATCTGGGTGGGAAAGCTGAATTGCGAAATGGCAGCCATGCTAGATGATTTCAAAATAGCGCTTCAGTTCCCAGTCGGTCACTGCGTCCTGGAACTGGCGCCATTCCCACTCGCGCGTGCGCACGAAGTGATCGACGAAATCCTCGCCGAACCAGTCGCGCGCAAGTGACGAGACCTTGAGCTTCTCGGTGGCCTCCTTGAGGGTGCGCGCGAAGCGCGGGATCTGCGCCAGGCGCGCGGTGTCGCCCTGGATCGGCTGGTCCTTCAGCTTGAGCCCCTTCTCCACGCCCTGCAGGCCGGCGGCGATGCAGGCGGCGATGCCGAGATAGGCGTTCACGTCGGCGCCGGGACAGCGCGTCTCCAGGCGCGTGGCCTTGGGCGATCCGGCGATGACGCGAAACGAGGTGGTGCGGTTGTCGATGCCCCAGGTCGGCTTGACCGGCGCCCAGTAGCCGTCCACCAGCCGCTTGTAGCTGTTGACGGTGGGTGCGTACAGGGGCTGGAACTCTTCCATGTAGGCGAGCTGGCCGGCAAGGTAGCTCTGGAACAGCTTGCTCATCCCATGCGCGCCCTTGGCGTCGTAGAACAGGTTCTTCTTGCCGTCGGTGAGGCTCTGGTGCACATGCCCGCTGCAGCCGGGGTACTGCGCGCTCCACTTGGCCATGAAGCTGGGCATGATGCCGAAGCGGTGGCCGATCTCCTTGGTGGCCATCTTGAACAGCACACCGCGATCAGCGGACTCCAGCGCCTCCGAATACAGGATGGCCGCCTCGTACACGCCCGGTCCGGTCTCGGTGTGCAGGCCCTCGATCGGGATGCCGAACTGCGGCATCTCCTCCATCAAGGCCTTGAAGAAAGGCTGGTTCTGCTGCATGCGCGTGAGCGAATAGCCGAACATGCCCGGCGTGATCGGCTCCGGGCGCACGTGGCCCTTCTCGGCGAAGCTTTGCGGGGTTTCGCGGAAGTTGAACCACTCGTATTCGACCCCGGTCAGCGCCTGCACACCCATTTTCCCGGCGCGCCCGAGCACGCGCTTGAGCACCTGGCGCGGGCAGATTGGCAGCGGCGCGCCCTTGGCGTCCTCGAAGTCGGCGAGGAAGAAGGGAACATTGTCGTCCCAGGGAATGCGGCGATGCGTGGCGAGGTCGATGCGCGCCGTGGCATCGGGGAAACCGGTATGCCAGCCGGTCAGCGTGGTGTTGTCGTAGCAGGCGTCGCTGGAATCCCAGCCGAACACCACACTGCAGAAACCGAATCCGGAGGCGACCGAGGAGAGCAGCTTTTCCTTGTTGATGTACTTGCCGCGCAGCACGCCGTCGATGTCGGTCACCGCCACCTTGATGCGGTTGGCCGGCGCATTGCGGATTTCCTCGAGCAGTTTTTCGTGAGTCGGCTTTTTCATGTTGTTCCTTGGCATGCCGGCTGACGGCTTCCTTCAGCGGTGCCGGGAAATATACCCGATGCGGGTTGCGCCGAACAGCAGCCGGGGTGGCGGGTGGCAGGCAGCGCGCGGGGTCGCCAGCGCCGCCACGCGCCCGCCCGAGGGTGTTACACCGGGGCAACGTGGCAGGTCAATGATTACTGTCAATTCAATACAACATATGCTGTCACTAAGGGATGGATATCAATAATACTGACAATAAATACAGCCTTTCCGGGCTGCGCCGGGATCTGCTCGACACTGCCGTTCCTTGACGTGCCGCAAGGAACTGGCGCTGTGCGGGTGCTCCAATGAGGCTTGGGGCCGGGTCGCGGCGCCCGTTGCGGCAGCGAGGGGCTATCCTCGCTCATGCCGCTTGCTTTCATCGCCGACGAACCGGGGCTGCACATGACGGAAACGAAGGGCAACAACCTGGCAGGCGATTTCTGGGGCGGCATGGCTGCCATGCTGGTGGCGCTGCCTTCGGCCATCGCCTTCGGGGTCACCATTTTCGCGCCGCTGGGCGCGAGCTACGTGGCCCAAGGCGCGCTGGCCGGCATCCTCGGCGCCACGGCGCTGGGGCTGGTGGCGTCCTACCTCGGGGGCACCAACCGGCTGATCACGGCGCCCTGCGCGCCGGCAGCCGCCGTGCTTTCGGCGTTCGCCATCCAGCTGATGCAGGGCAACACCGCGCCCGAGACCATCCTGCTGATGATGACGGTGATCGGCCTCTTGTGTGGCGCGCTGCAGCTGACCTTCGGGGCCATGGGCGTGGGCCGCCTGATCAAGTACATGCCGTACCCGGTGGTGAGCGGCTACCTGAGCGGCGTGGGCCTGATCATCATCCTCAGCCAGATACCCAAGCTGCTGGGGACCGCCAAGGGCGTGCATCTCGGCGATGCCCTGGTGTCCCCGCAGCTGTGGAACTGGCAGGGCATCACGGTCGGCGTTGTCACTGCGGCGGTGATGGTGCTCGCGCCGCGCGTCACCAAGGTCGTTCCCGCGGCCATCCTCGGGCTGGCGGCGGGCGTGCTCGCCTACGTGGGGCTCGGTTTCGCCGACGCGTCGCTGTTTTCGCTCAAAGGCAATTCACTGATCATCGGCCCCCTGGGTGGGGTGGGCGGATCGGACGCAGGCTTTCTCGATTCCCTGTCGACGCGCTGGAAAAGCGTCGGCGCGCTGGACCTGGCGCTGCTCAAGGACCTGCTGGTGCCGGCGCTGACGCTGGCAGTGCTGCTCTCGATCGACACGCTCAAGACCTGCGTGGTGCTCGATTCGCTCACGCGCAGCCGCCATGACTCCAACCGTGAACTGATCGGCCAGGGGCTGGGCAACCTGGCCTCGACCCTGGTGGGCGGGATACCCGGGGCCGGCACCATGGGTGCGACGCTGGTGAATATCTCCAGCGGCGCGCAGACGCGCACCTCCGGCCTGATCGAGGGCGTGCTCGCGCTCGCTGCATTCCTCCTGCTCGGTTCGGTGATCGCGTGGATTCCCATCGCGGCATTGGCCGCCATCCTGATCGTCATCGGCGTGCGCATGTTCGACGTGCACAGCCTGCAATTGCTGCGCAACCGTTCCACCATCCTCGATTTCGTCGTCATCGTGGCGGTGGTCGCGGTGGCCGAAACGGTCAGTCTGATCGCGGCCTCCAGCGTGGGCATCGCCCTGGCGGTGCTGTTGTTCATCCGCGAAAAGGTCAGCAGTTCGTGCGTGCGGCGCAAGGTGTTCGGCAATCAGGTGTTCTCCAAGCAGATCCGCCTTCCCGAGGAGCGCGCCATCCTCGAGGAACGCGGCGAGCAGTCGGTGGTGTTCGAGCTGCAGGGGAGCCTGTTCTTCGGCACCGCCGACCAGCTGTTCACAGCGCTGGAGCCGGAACTGAAGACGCGCAACTACGTCATCCTCGACCTGAGGCGCGTGCAGTCGGTGGACGTGACCGTGGCCCACGTGCTCGAGCAGGTGGAGGACATGCTGGCCGAGCGCGGCGCCTTCCTGATCTTCAGTCAGCTCCCGCGCAACGTGCCGACCGGGCAGAACATGGCGGAGTATTTCGTGCAGATCGGCCTGGCGCGCCCGGAGCGGCACGCGCCGGTGTTCGACGAGCTGGATGACGCGCTGGAATGGGTGGAGAACCGCATCCTCACCGAAGCGCGCGCTGCACGCGCGGCCGAAGCGCTGCTCGAGCTGCGCGAGATCGACATCTTTCGCGGGCGCAAGCAGGAGACGCTGGCGGAACTCGAGGCTGGCATGGAAAAGCGCTCGCTCAAGGCCGGAGAGCATGTTTTCTCGCAGGGCGACGGCGGTGATCAACTGTTCCTGATCCGGCGCGGGTCCGTGCGCATCGTGTTGCCGGTGGGGGAAACCCAGGCACACCACATCGCCACCTTCGGCCGCGGCGATTTCTTCGGCGAGATGTCGTTCCTCGACCATAACGCGCGTTCGGCCAATGCCGTGACCGAAGTCGACACCGAGCTGTACGTGCTCTCGCGCGCAAAGTTCGACCAGATCACGGCCGCGCACCACATGCTGGGAATCAACCTGATCGAGGGGTTGGCGCGGGTGCTGGCGTTGCGCCTGCGCTACACCAACGCGGAGCTGCGCACGCTGCAGGCGTCGTAGCGACCATCAACAATCAGCAACGCGGCGCGCTCGGTGATGGCCCGGAGCCCTTATGCCGCCGCCGAGGTCATCGGCCGGGGCCTTACAGCTGCGTGAACAGGATCGGCACGCTGAGGTAGATCTCGTAGTGGGTGGCGGGGTCGCGCACCGGTGGCCGGGCGGGGGCGAGGGCAATTCCGGCCGCGTGAAAACGGCGCAGCATCGACACCATGGTGCCGTCCACGCCGATGGCGCCGGCCGGACTGCGGCTGCCGGTGACCAGCGGCCGTCCGGGGCAGGCATGGGCGCCGGCGCCGAAGGACAACCCCCATGGGGTGGTGCCCGCTGCGATGCGGCGGTGCGGGTTGAACGCGTCGCCCTGTTCGCCGAAGCGCGCGGACTCCCGATTGCCCTCGGCGAGGAACAGCGCGACAGTCTCGCCCGACCGGATGCGGCGGCCGCTCGCCAGCGTCACCTCCTCGGTCGCCACGCGCATTCGCGCCGGAGGCGACACCGAGACGCGCAGCGACTCGAATGCCGCGCGGCGCAGGAATTCCGCGTCGGTGGCGATGAGCGCACGGTCCCCGGGGTGGTGTTCCAGCCAGCGCTCCAGCCGCATCACGTACAGGATGAACGCCGTGGTGGCGCTTTGCGTGGAGGCGGTGAGAAAGGTGTTGATTTCGCGCATGATCAGAAGGTCGTCGCTCTTCCAGGTGTCCTCGCGGTGCAGCGCCATCAGCGTCAGCAGGTCGGGGGCCGTCGTGGCGATGGTAGCCGGATCCTCCCCGCGCTCGCGCGCCTCGGCCACGCGCCGCGTGCGGCGCGCGAACGAAGGCTCGAAGAATTCGACCCGGAAATCTTCGTAGGCGGCCGTGGCACGCGCGATCACCGCCACCTTGTCGTCG
Source organism: Burkholderiales bacterium (assembly GCA_964201515.1). Classification (GTDB taxonomy): domain Bacteria; phylum Pseudomonadota; class Gammaproteobacteria; order Burkholderiales; family SG8-39; genus CAIYPG01. The sequence continues at coordinate 5,859 of CAXNGL010000035.1, read as the reverse complement.
AGGCTCCAGTCCACGGTCTTGCCCGCGACGACTGTGCGCAACTGGCTGATGAAGCGCCGCACGGCATCCCCGGAGTCCACGCCGTCGATGCCGCAGAGGGCTGCGGCGACGCGGTGCATGCAGCGTTGCGCGAGCGGCGCGAGGTCGGTGTGCACCATGCCATCCTCGCCGCGACGCGTGGCGGCTTCCTCGGCCAGGCAGCGCTCGATGACGGGCAGGAGGTGGCGATCGCGATAGCCGACCACGGCGTCGTCGTCGAGCAGCCGGGTCAGGATGCGCTTGCGGGCCAGGTGTTCCTCGCCGTCGATGAGGAACAGCACGTCTTTCATGAGGGTGTCGCGCACCAGTTGGCTGCTGGCCTGGATGAACTTGCGCGACCGCAGCACCTCGCCGATTTCCTCGAAGTCGGTGAGCTGGGTCATCCCCGCCACGGCGTCGGCGGCACGGATGTCGGCCGGCTTCGTCTCGCTCATTGTGATTCGATCCTGTGTGGAGAGGGTTTCGCCAGGCGAATTCGCGGAGCGCTCGTCCTCAGAAGCAGAATTCCGCCTCAGGCGCAATGCGCGTCGCCTGCAACACTGTAGCAGCGTTGCGACGACCCGGTCAGTGTTCCGTAGCGGGCGATGGAGCCGAGGTTTTCCCGTGTGCGACATGCACGATGGCGCGCCCGAGATTGCCGTAGATCCGGCTCCTGCGTGCCAGCGGCCACCATTCGTAGAGGAAGATCTGCATCGGCCGCCACATGGCCACCCAGCCGGCGATGGTCAGGCCTTCCTTGAGCACGCGCAGGTAGGGGCTGAAGGCGTAGCTCGCCAGGGCGTCGGCGCCGAGCATGCAGATGGCGAGAAAGCCCAGTCCGATCAGGAGGCTGGTGCGGCCCTCCAGCAGCAGCACGCGCAGGTTGCGCTTCATCAGCAGCGATTTGTAGTCGAAGTAGTTGTGGATGGCTTCGGCAACCACCGGCGTGGGATCTTCCGGTGGCATGTTCTGGATGTGGACGATGATGCGAAAGTGGCTGTCCCGGGGAAATTCCAGTGCCCAGCTCTCCAGGAATTCCTCGGCGTCGGGATCGAGGTCGCGATGATGGAAGGGCGTCGGGTCCATCGAGTTGAACAGCTGCGATAGCTCGCTCACGCGCAGCTCGATCTGGTGCACCGGCGCGTGGCTCTTGGGCATGTCAGCCTTCCCCCCGGTCGCGCATGCCCTTTTTCTCGCTCACAACAACAGGGCTCCGGCGATCCCGGTGGCGAACAGCAGCGCGGAAATCGGCAGGGTGATGCGGCGCAGCTCCGCCGAGCCCAGCCCGATCGCCATGCCGCTCTTGGTCATGGTGTTGGCCATGACCGCAATGATGATGGCGCGCGCGGCGGTCTGCAGGTTGGATGCGTCCGCCTGAGCGAGGTTGGCCATGGCCAGCGTGATCGCGTCCACGTCGGTCAGGCCGGCAAGCGCTGCGGCAAGATAGAGGCCTGCGTCCCCGAGGTACACCTGTGCCGCCTTGGCGATGAAGACGACGACACCGAACAGCAGGCCGAACTTGATGGCTTCGCTGAGCTCGAACGGGTTGCTCCCCGCCTTGACCTCGCCCCGCTCGCGCTGCTGGTGGCGTCGCCACAACCAGTAGCTCGAGGCGAGACTGGCAATGGAAAGCATTCCAATTGCCACGAGGATCCGGCGGCCAAGGTCCCAGCTGATCAGCGAACTCATGATGCCCACGCGCAGGAACATCACCGTCCAGGCCAGCACGATGCCCAATGCCAGGGACGAAGCATCCTCGCCTTCCTGGCGGCTGCGCTGGGAAAAGCCGAGCGTCACCGCTGTGCTCGACACCAGCCCGCCCAGCAGTCCGGCCAGGCCGATGCCGTGTTCGGCGCCGAGGATCTTGACCAGCAGGTAGCTGAGGAAGTTCAGCGCCGAAATCAGCACCACCATCAGCCAGATCTTGTACGGATTGATCACGTCGAGCGGTGCCGGGCCGTAGTTGACGTCCGGCACCAGCGGCAGGACGATCAGCGTGACGATGGCGAACTGCAGCGTTGCCTGGACGTCGGAGCCGTCGATGCGGCTGGCCAGTTGGTGCAGCCAGTCGCGCAGGGCGAGCAGCAGCGCCATGGCGACCGCGATCCACCCCGCCAGCTGCATCTGTCCGAGGGCGCAAAGCAGTCCCACCGAGAATGCAAGGAGCGCCGAGACCTCGGTGGTGATGCCGGTCCCGCCCTGCAGCGAAGTCACCACGTACATGCCGACGATGAGCGCGGCGATGGCGCCGAACATGAGCAGGCCCAGCCACGGCAGCGCGAGGCGGTCGCCCAGATAACCCGCGACCGCGCCGCTCAGCGCGATGAGCGCGAAGGTGCGCACGCCTGCGGCACCTTCCTCGCCCTTGGTGCGCTCGCGCTCCATGCCGAGCAGCATGCCCAGGCCGAGCGCAACGGCGAAGCGCAGTGCGAGATCGGGATCTTCCATCGGCAGAGTATGCAGCGCGCCATGCGCGCCCTCAAGCGGCGCGAGGCCCGTGCTTGATCAGGATCAATTGCGCGCGTTTCCCGGTGAGTGCCGGTAATGGCGTGCAAACGCCGTTATCGCCGATAAATCCTGACTATTTATAACAAAAGTGTCTGGTTATACTACATCATAACAACGAATACTGACATTACTATTCCTTACCCGATTAACTGTCGCGCAGCCTGAGCTGCCGTGATGATGGGGATTCCCTGGTAATGACCACCAAGTTCCAGCAGATGCTTGTCTCCGGAAACGATCAGATCGGCCCTTCCCGCGAGTGCGCACGCAAGCACATGATCGTCATCGGCGTCCTGGGCTATCACCCGTGGTACCTCTAGGGGTTGGACGATACAGGCCATGCGCCGCAATTCCACAACGATGCTTCGCGGTGCCAGCCCGGCCTGGATGAGACGCGTGGCGAACTTCCTGCGTGAAAGTACATCGAGCAATTCAGCCAGCAGGGTGACGCTGATGCACAACTCAAACGCTTGAAAGCGGATGCCGTCAAGAAGCCTTCGCGGAGAGCCTGCCGGGGATATGACGCCGGATACCAGGGTGTTGGTATCCAGCACTACTCGCATGACGCTCAGGCCCGCCGCACCGCGCGATCCTGGCGGGCGAATTGAATCTCCGCCTCGATCTCCTCATCGGATAGCTGCGGCAGGGCCAGCGCGTCGAGTCTTGCGAGTGACGCACCCAAGCGTGAACCAGCTGCGGCACGGTCCTCGCGGGAGGCCAGAAAATCGACAAAATCCCTCACCTCCGCCACGCGCTCCGGCGGCAGCGACTTTAGTTTTTCAAGAAGCGCCTGCTCGATTGCTGTGTCCATGATCATTTCTCCACGGTGCATAAGGAATTATCCATTGCTTGCAATTTGCAGGCAACGAAAAGATCAATCCACCAGTTCGAGCGCCAGCTGGCGCACCGTGCTGCGACCCATCGGAATGATGTCCAGCCCGTGCTTCTTGTGGTCGAGCACGCGCGACAGGATCTTGTAGGTGTCGAGGTCGAATACCGGTTCCATCCGCGACTCCAGGCGCGCGTGCAGTTCCTCTTCGCTGCGCACCGTGCCCAGGTAGCACCAGTGGTCGAAGAGGTGAATGTCGGTGCGCGGCTCGCCGCAACTGGCGGCGCGCTGTGTTTCGCGAAAGCCGGTGAGGCCCTTGTAGGGCCACGCGCGCATGCGCAGCTTGGTCAGGGCGCCCAGGAGGCGCAGGTTGTGCGCCGCGATGGATTCCCCGCCGCAGCAGGCGCCGCGGCATTTCTTCAGCTGGTAGGCAAAGCAGGGGCGCGGTTTGCCGCCCGCTGTCGCTGTTCGCGCGGTGCCTTTTTCAAGGCCGAGCAGCAAGGGGCACAGCCCATGCTCGGCGGCAATGGCTTCGAGCGCTTCGAGCGCCCTGCGCTTGGAGCGAAAGGTGCCGAAGGTCTCGGCCAGGCGGTGCGGGTCGAGGTCGGATGCGCGCACCAGCTCCGGCGGCTTGCAGGTGACCGCGCCCGGCGTCCAGCGAAATGCGCACAAGTCGCCGGCGCGGCGCAGCATGCGGTTGTGCACTGGCAGCAGTTCCTTCACCAGGCGCGCTTCCGTGAGCAGCGCGCCCAGTTCCCCCGCGGTCTCGATCCACTCGATGCGCGCCAGTTGCATGGAGATGCGCATCTCCTTTCCCGAGGCATGGTCGCCGGCAAAATGCGACATCACGCGCGACCGCAGGCCCACGCTCTTGCCCACGTAGAGCGGCGTGTTCTCCTCGTCGTAGAAGAGGTACACGCCCGGCCCTTCGGGAATATCGTCTAGCACAGCCGCATCGAGCCGCGGCGGCACGCTCGGGGTTTTCAGCTGCGAGCCGATGGAGGCGGCCAGCAGCGCCGGGTCGCAGTCGCGACGGATGATCTGCGCGAACTGCCACAGCACCTGCGCATCGCCCAGGGCGCGATGGCGCGCGGTGCAGGTGAGGCCATGGCGGTCGATCAGGCTGTCGAGGTTGTGCTTCCTGTGTTCGGGAAACAGGGCGCGCGAGAGCTTGGCCGTGCACAGCATCTTGGGGCGGAACGGGAATGCAAGGCGTCCGAATTCGTTCTTCAGGAAACCGTAGTCGAAACGCACGTTGTGAGCGATGAAGATGCGGCCCTCGAGGCGCTTGTGCACCTCGGCCGCCATCGACTCGAAGGGCGGCGCCGACTCGACCATGGCATTGCTGATGCCGGTAAGCGCCTCGATGAAGGGCGGGATGCGCTGGCCGGGATTCACCAGCGCGCTCCATTCCTCGACCGTGCCGTCGGGATCGACCGTGACGATGCCCACTTCGGTGATTCGGTCGTGGTGCGCGGTGGCGCCGGAGGTTTCCAGGTCGACGAACGCCAGGGGCTGCTCGAAGAAGGATGGAACGGCGGGCGCTGCCTTGGGTGGGGCGGTTACAGTTGCGGATTTATTCACCGGCCAAGAGTGCCACATTCGCCCGCCGGCCACCAGAATTCGGCGCGGCAATCTTTCGCTGGACGGTTCGGGCCGCCTTTATACTGTCGCGGTTTGTACAAGACCAATAACTTTGCCAGGGGAGTCACAGCATGAAGCTTTGCCTGAACATCGGATACAGCGGACCGAAGATGGATTTGCCCATGAAGCGCATCCTGCGCGCCGAGGAGCTGGGCTACGACACCGTGTGGACCTCCGAGGCCTACGGCTCGGATGCCATCACGCCGCTGGCCTATATCGGTGCGCTGACCAAGCGCATCCGCGTCGGCACCAACATTGCGCAGCTGGCCGCGCGCACGCCGGCCAACCTGGCCATGAGCGCACAGACCATCGACGCCATGATCGGGCGCGGTCGCATGATCGTGGGCCTTGGTGTCTCGGGCCCGCAGATTGTGGAAGGCTGGTACGGCCAGCCCTGGGGCAAGCCTGCGGCGCGCATCCGCGACTATGTGGCCATCATGCGAAAACTGTGGAAGCGCGAAGTGCCGCTGACGCACCAGGGCACGGAGATTTCGCTGCCCTACACCGGACCGGGCGCCACCGGGCTCGGCAAGCCGCTGAAAAGCATCCTGCACGGCAACCCGGATATTCCCATCATGCTGGGCACGGCGACGCCGGGCAACATCCGCATGACCGGCGAGATTGCCGATGGCTGGCTCTCCATGCACTTGGTGCCCTCAACCATGCGCACCTACCTGCAGTGGCTTGGCGAGGGCATGGCCAAGCGCACTGACGGAAAAACCCTCAAGGACTTCACCATTCACGGCTGGTTGAGCGTGGTGGTCACCCATGACGTGAAGTCGGCCATCGCTGCCGGCAAGCCGCGCGTCGCCCTCTACGTCGGCGGCATGGGTGCCAAGGACAAGAACTACCACAAGGACAGC
>CAXNGL010000034.1:0-15695 GCA_964201515.1 Burkholderiales bacterium | reverse complement strand
ACGCCCTACGACCCCACGCCGTACACGCCTGAAGTCGTCGCAGCCTATGGCAAGAAATGGAATGCCGTGTTCAGGAAGCAGTAACGCAGGTTCGGGCGCCGCCGATCAGAGGCCGATCTTTTTCGCGATGTCGGCGTAGAAACGGGCGTCGTCGGCGAGTTTCTTCGCCGCGGCTTCCGTCGTGTCGGCGATCACCACCATGTACATCTTGGCCATTTGATCCCTGAAACCCTGTTGCTGCATGGCGTGTAGCGTAGCGGCATACAGCTTGTCCACCACCGCCTTGGGCGTGCCCGCTGCGACGTTCATCGAATAGCTGGTGCTCGGTATCTGCGGCATGCCCAGTTCGGTGAAGGTCGGGACGTCCAGCAGCGGCGCGCGGCGCTGGCTGCCGGTCACGGCCAAGGTCCGAAACCGGTCGCCAAAGGACAAGGTGGCCGATTCAGCGAGCACACCCATATCCACTTCACCGGACACCATGGCGTTCAGGTAGGCGCTCGCCTGCGAGTACGGTACATACACCACGCCCAGACCGTTGCCGCGCGTGATCGCTTCGGCCAGCATGCGCACGCTGTTGTTGGATGCCCCGAAATTCAGCTTTCCGGGATTGGCCTTGGCTTGGGCCAGCAGTTCCTGAAAGGTTTTCCAGGGCTTGCTGGCCGACGAACCAATCACGTAGCGGCCCTCGGCCATGGTGGTTACCGGCGGGAAATCCTTCAGCGGGTCGAAGCGCAGGTCCTTGGCGAGGATGGGCAGCGTGACGAGACTGCCCACCGCCACCAGCACCAGGGTGTAACCATCGGCCGGCTGCTTGTTGACGAAGTCGAGCCCGATCACCTGGTCGGCGCCCGGCTTGTTCTCGATGAAGATGGGTTGGCCCAGCATCTTGCTCATTTCCGGTGCCGCCACCCGCGCAATGATGTCCTGCGGGACGCCCGGCGTGCTCGGCACGACGATACGGATGGCACGGTTCGGGTACTCCTGAGCGAATGCAGTGACCGCCGCGACGACACCGGACACGGCAAGCACCACTGCAACCACCCGGCTACTAACGCTGTGTCCCATGACTCCTCCAGAAGAATGATTCCCGGGCGGCACCTGATTGCACAACCCGTGCACCAACGCCAGCCGCGATGTTGTCTTTTACCCGAATTCCCCACGGCAGGGATCGCCGTCCGAACCGGCACTGTCGCTTTGACTTCGCCATCGGATCGCATTCACCCGCGTGTTTGTCCAGGTGCCAGCGACTCGGCCTGATTGCCTGGCCCTCAGTGCGGCCAAACACCTGGCCGGTGCAGACAAAAATTCAGATTCGAGGACCGGTCAGAATTTTGCGTAGAATTACGTATGCAACGCGCGTAATTAGTACTATCCTTTCAAGGGATCGGTCTTAACGATTCGATTGGCGAGCAACCCAAGCGCGAACTATCCGCTCTTGGTCGGATACACGTACGAAGGAGCAATCGGTTGTCGGCGACAGCAACAGCCTCTCAGGAATCTGATGCGGAGCGCGAACGCATCAAGTCGCTGCGCTCCTACCAGATCCTTGACACATTACCCGACCCTGCCTTCGATGACATTGCCTGGATGGCAGCACGTTTCTGCGACGCCAAGGTGGCCAGGGTCAGTCTCGTGGACGTGGATCGCTGCTGGTTCAAGGCCAAGGTGGGCACCGATGCACAGTCGGTGCCACGGGCCGAATCGTTTTGCGAGGCGGCCATTCAACACCACAAGCTGACGGTGGTGCCGGATACCGCGCGTGACCCGCGCTTTGCGAAGAATCCCATGGTACCCGATAGCGTGCGCTTTTATGCCGGGGCGCCGCTGCTGATGCCCGATGGCTACGTCATCGGCACATTGTGCGTCCTCGACGACACCCCGCGTCAACTCACCGAACAGCAGGAGCAGGCGCTCAATGCGCTGGCACGGCAGGTGGTTTCCCTGCTTACCTATCGCCAGCAAGGCGTACGCGATGACCTCACCGGCCTGTTCAACCGGCGCTACCTGGTCGACGCACTGCAACGCGAGCTGCACCGCTCCGATCGTCGCAATGAGCCGGTGTGCCTGCTCATCCTCGATGTCGATCACTTCAAGCACTTCAACGACAGCTTCGGGCACAGCGCCGGCGACCAGATCCTGCGCCACCTGGGCGAGGTGCTGCGCGACAATACGCGCGGCGAAGACATCGTGGCGCGTTACGGCGGTGAGGAGTTCGTGATCCTGCTGCCGGGCACCCGCCCGGCAGAGGCAGGCGTCTGCGCCGAGAACCTGCGCCAGGTGGCCAGCCGACTATCGATCGCCTATGAAGAAAAGATCCTGCCCCAGCTGACAGTTTCCATTGGCGTCTCCGCTTACCCTGGCGACGGCCGCGACATCAACTCCCTGATCAATGCCGCCGATGGCGCGCTCTATCGCGCCAAGCGCGCCGGCCGCAATCGCGTGTTCGCGGCCCAACTGGCTGCGGCAGCCTGAGCCCCGGGGCGAAAGTCCCGGCAGCCCGACGTAGCAGCGTACGCATCCCGAGCGCAACAGGAACCATGATCGAAAAGCCTGCACAAGCCCGGGGCTCGGCGCATTTCTATGCAGAACTTGCGCTCAACGACCTCCCGCTCAGTGAGCTGATGGCTGACGCGCAGCGCTTTTCCGCAGTCCCTCCGGACTGGCATGTCGTGCTTACCGATGTCAAGAAATCCACCCAGGCGCTGAGCAATGGCATGCACCACCTGGTCAACCTGGTGGCGACCGGCAGCATCATCGCCGCACTCAACATTGTCCGCCGCGCCGACACCCGGGTGCCATTCTTCTTTGGAGGCGACGGTGCCACGCTGATCGTCCCCGATGCCCTGGTCGCGCCCATCCTCGCGGCGCTGAACAAGCATCGCGAGAACACCCTGCGAAATTTCGGGCTTGAATTGCGAGTCGGATCAGTGCCGGTTGCGGCCATCTATGCCACGGGCACTGCGCTGTCGATTGCGAAGGCGAAAATGTCCGAGGCATTCACCATCCCGGTGGTGCTGGGGCTGGGACTCCAGCATGCCGAGAGAGTCGTGAAAGGCGAAGGCTACATGCTGGACATGCCGCTCGTGGAAGAGGCCGCGCTCAACCTGGAGGGCATGGAATGCCGCTGGGACAACATCAAGCCGCCACAGGATGCCCAGGAAGTACTTTGCCTGCTGGTGACCACTACCAACCCCACCCAGCAAGGCGCACTGTGCAGCAAGGTGCTCGGAACGCTGGATACGATTTTCGGAATGCCTGCGGCGCGCAGCCCCGTGGCCATCCAGCGCCTGCGCCTGAAGCCGACGCTCGAACGCATGGCCCGCGAGATGCGCGCGCGCCTCGGCAAGTTCGATCCCGCCTACCTGCTGCAGACATGGCTGCGTACGCTCATCGGCTACCTCTACCTGCGCTACGTCAAGACAGGTCAAAAATACCTGCGTGGCATTGAACAATTGTCCGACACCCTGGTGATCGACGGGCGCATCAACACCGTCATCGCCGGCACCGCGCGACAGCGTGGTGAACTGGTGAAGGTTCTGGACCAGATGGAGGCTGCCGGGGAGATCCGGTACGGCCTGCATGTCTGCGCCGAGAGCGTGATGTCCTGCTACGTGCGCGACCGCAGCGACGACCACATTCACTTCATCGACGGCATCGGCGGCGGCTATACGCTGGCCGCGACAGTGTTAAAGCGCAAGCTGGCCCAGAGTAAGTAGGACCGCTCGGCCTGCTACGCAGGCCCGGCCGCGCTGCTCAAACCAGGACCGCTCGGCCTGCTACGCAGGCCCGGCCGCGCTGCTCAAAGCAGGACCGCTCGGCCTGCTACGCAAGCCCGGCCGCGCTGCTCAAAGCAGGACCATGCGGCCTACTGCGGCGGGATCTTCGCCAGTTTCACCCACTCGGCCCAGCGCACCCGCTCAGCCGTGGTGAATTTGGCGTGATCGGCAACACTGGCCGTCGGCCTCACCACCATGCCCTGGCGCTCGAGCAGTTCCTTCGACTCGGGATCCGTCTGCATGGCGCGCAGGAGCCCATTCATGCGCTCGACCACCGCCATTGGCGTGCCCTTGTTGGTGGTGAGTCCGGACCAGCCCTGCACCTCGAAGCCGGGCAGGATCTCCGCCATGGTCGGCACGTCGGGCATGGAGGGCACGCGCTGAGGCGAGGTCACTGCGATCGGGCGCAGCAGGCCGCTCTTCAACACCGGCGCCGCGCCGATGGCATCCAGGAACGTGAAGTCCACCACGCCGCCCGCAACGTCGATGCTGATCTGGCTCACCTGCTTGTAGGACACTCCGATCAACTCGATGCCGGTGCGCGACTTGATGAGTTCGGGGGAAATCTGCGCCAGCGGTGAGTAAAAGCCAAATGACACCTTGCCCGGATTGGCCTTGGCCATGGCGATGATGTCTGCAGCCGACTTGATCGGCCCATCCTTCTTCACCATGCCGATGATGGGAAAGAAGCCGAAGGTGCCGACTTCCTCGAAGTCCTTCACCGGGTCGTAGGGCAGCTTGACATAGAGCACCGGGTTCGCCCCCGACACCGAGCTGCCGCCGATCAGGTAAGTGTAGCCGTCAGCGGGTGAGTTCTTCAGCAACTCGGCGCCAATGATGGCGCCGGCACCGGGCTTGTTCTCCGAGATCACGGTCTGTTTCAGGCGCGGCTCGATGAACCGGGCGAAGGTGCGACCGGCAAAATCCGAGGCGCTCCCCGGCGTGGAGGGAATGATGAAACGCAGCGGCTTGGATGGCCACGCGTCCTGACCTTGCGCCACCGGTACAAACGACAGCGCCGCAAACAGCGCCGCCCCCACTCCTGCAACCAACCGGGCAGACCTTGATTTCATGAACCGCTCCTAGACTTTGAATTGAATACCGGCCGCAACGCCATGTCCCATGCCCCTCACTCGGATCGCGGCCTTGGCATGACTCAGCCGTCCCATTTCACGAACTCACGAACGAAGGATCTGACCCGCGCGCGCGCCGGTGAGCGCACCGTCCTGCCAGGTGACTTCGCCATTGACCACCGTGTAGTCGATGCCGATCGAGCGCACCATCAGGCGTGACGCACCACCGGGCAGGTCGCTGGCCTTGTGCAGTTTCTTCGCCGCAGCGATGGTCGTCTCGTCGAAGATCACGATGTCGGCCGCCTTGCCTTCGACGAGCCGGCCGCGGTCATGCAATCCGAGGAAGTCCGCCGGCGCGCTGGTAATCATGCGCACACCTTCCTCCAGCGACATGATGCCGCGCTCGCGCACCCAGGTGCCCAGCAGGTAGCTGGTGTAGCCGACGTCGCAACTCACATCGAGATGCGCACCGCCGTCGCCCAGGCCAATCAGGATCCCGGGCGTCTTGAGTATTTTCTTCACACCTTCAACGTTGTAGTTGTAGGCGGCGGTCGAAAACTCCGTTTTCAGCTCATCTTCCAGGCCGATGTCGAGCAGCGTATCCACGCCGTCCTTGCCCAGTTCGCGCGCGATGTCGGCGATGCTGCTGCCCTCGAAGCGCTTGAGCGACGCCTTGAACACCGTCACCACGGACAGTGCCGACCAGTTGCCGGCGGTGGACAGGCCCAGCTTCAGGTCTTCGCGAAAGCGCGCCCGGAAGCCCGGGTCCCGGTACAGGGCCATCTGCTCCTCGGCCGTGCCCTTGACGGCCGGCTTCCAGCTGGGAAAACCGGCGTAGATGTAGGGGCGGCGCAGCGACAACTCGCGCATCAGCGGCAGCGGCGAGGTCTGCGCATAGACCCGCTGCCGGCCCAGCGCACCGAGCTTGGCGAGTGTGTTGTCGATCGCCTCGGGCACGTCGTCGCGCCACAACAGGCCGATGAACGTGATCGGGCGACCGCCGGAATCCACCATGAGCTGCAGCAGCGCTCGTTCCTCGTCGGCAAGGATGGAGGTCTGACGCATCAAGGCAATCGAGATCACGCCCTTGCCCAGTTCCTTCAGCGCGCCGCAATAGGCGGCATATTCGTCCAGGCTGGCATTCTGGCAGGCCAGCGGCTTGCCGCCGTAGCCGAGGTGCTGCGGCACCTTGGTGGTGGAAAAGCCCAGCGCGCCGGCCGCGACCGCTTCCTTGATCAGTGCGCGGATCTGCGCCGTCTCGGCGGGCGTCGCCGCACGCTCCATGGACGCTTCCCGCATCACAAAATGCCGGAACGGGGTGAGCGGCGCATAAAAGCCGACGTTGAGCGCCGTGCCGCGGCGTTCGGCTGCATTCATGAACTCGGGAAAGCTCTGCCAGTCCCAGGTCACGCCGCTCTGCAGCACATCGTAGGGAATGCCCTCGACGTTGACGAGGTCGCGCAGCGCGATTTCGCGCGCCTCGGGCCGGCACGGCGCGAGGCCGACGCCGCAATTGCCGACCACCACGGAGGTGATGCCGTGCCAGGACGTGGGTGCGAGTTCGCGGTCCCAGCACAGCGCCGCGTCGTAGTGGGTGTGCGGATCGACAAAGCCGGGCGCCACCACCCGCCCCGCGGCGTCGATCACGCGCTTCGCGCCCGAAGCGGCCTTGCCGCGATCGGCAATGGCGGTGATGCGGCCGTCGGTCACGGCAATATCGGCCGCGCGCGCCGGCGCACCCGTGCCGTCAATCAATTTCCCATTCTTGATCAGTAGATCGCAGTCCACCTTGAGCTCCCCCCGGACAATTGCTTGAACCGCTGCGGGGCGCAGGACGCGCGAGGTCAGCGGCAACATTGCCCACGATGAATATAGAGAGCCACCCTGCGTGCGTCAAGGAAAGTCGTATTTCACGCTGGTCACTGCGAAAGGACACCTTTGGGCCAGGAGCAAGGCCCTTTCGACGCAATCCCGCGCGCCCGCAACGCGCTGTTGCGCGATAATCGCCACAAGAAATCTCAGCCCTCACTTTCATGCAGAAGCCCCTTCTCTACACTTTTCGTCGCTGTCCATATGCCATTCGGGCGCGCCTTGCGGTGCACGCGAGCCAAGTCGCCGTGGAAATGCGCGAAGTGGATCTCAAGGCCAAACCGCAGGCGATGCTGGAAGCATCGCCCAAAGGCACCGTGCCGGTGCTGCAACTCACCGACGGGCGCGTCATCGACGAGAGCCTGGACATCATGTGCTGGGTCCTCGCCATCAGCGACCCCGAGGGCTGGCTGGATTTCGGCGCCGAAGCACTTGCGCAATCCGACTCGCTGATCGAGCGCAACGACGGCCCGTTCAAGCAATTGCTCGACCGCTACAAGTACCCTGATCGCGTGGCGCCACCGGCCGGTTGCGCCACACCGCTCCCGGCCTCGCATCATCGCGACGCGGCTGTCGAGATTCTCGCCGATCTCGATACGCGGCTCTCCCGTCACGACCACCTGGTGGGTGAGCGCATGAGCATCGCCGATGCGGCCATCGTGCCATTCGTGCGCCAGTTCGCCATGGTGGACCCGGCATGGTTTGCCAGCACGCCATGGCATGCGCTGCAGCGCTGGCTCGACACGATATTGGCGTCGCCGCGCTTTACCGCGATCATGCAGAAGCAATAGGAACCATAGGATTGCATTGGCCGCCCACGTCCGGCTTCGGCAGGATGTATTCTTGCAGTCGCATACAATGCGCACCGAAACAGCGCCCCTCCGGAGAATCGCATGCTGAGCCTTGAAGATCGCTTCGCCATCCAGGACCTGTACGCGCGCTACTGCGCCTGGATGGACACCGGCGACATCACGGGATGGGCAAACTCCTGGACCGAGGACGGCGTGTTCGATTCATACAAATACCACGACGGCCGCGCCAGGATCGAGGAATACGGCAGGGGCTTCGTCGAGCGCTGGCCGCAGATGAAGTGGAGCAACGGCCAGCATTGGAACAACAACCTGATCGTCGAGGGTGATGGCAGGACTGCCACCGGCCTGTGCTATTTTGTGGTGATCGGCAAGATGCGCGACTCGGGAGAACTCAAGATCTGCGTACAGGGCTTGTACCAGGACGATCTCGTCAAGCTCGCGTCGGGAGAATGGAAGTTCAAGCGCCGCAAGCTCACCGAGAACATGCCCGGTCCGCAGCAGATCCCCGGAAAAGTCTGAAAACAACGCACAGGAAACCACATGCTCGGCATCGAAGACCGTCTCGCCATCCAGCAACTCTACGCGCGCTACTGCGCCTGCATGGATACCGGCGACATGAAAGGCTGGGCCCATTGCTTTACCGTGGACGGCGAATTCGTCACCTACACCACGCACAAGGGCCGCGACACCATCGAGGCCTATGGTGCCGACGTCATGGCGCGCCGCCAGACCAACCCCTGGAGCAACGGCCAGCACTGGAACAACAACATCATCGTCGAAGGTGAGGGCGCAAAGGCCGAGGCCATGTGTTACCTCGTGGTCATCGGCAAGATGAGGGACACCGGTGAACTCAAGATGGTGATCCAGGGCTGGTACAGCGACGAACTGGAAAAAGAAAGCGGCGAGTGGAAATTCAAGGCGCGCCGGGTTGCGTTCGACACGCCCTCGCCGGACTTCATCCCGAAAAAAGCCTGAGCCGGCGCGCCCGATCGGTCCAATCGGCGCATGCCAAGTGTTAAGGGCCGCCTAGGCACCTGGAGACAATGCGGTGCTCAACCCGCCTGCGCGGGTGTGGCGCCGAGACCGGGCGACGGGGCTACGCGCCGCCACGAGGCCTGTGCATAGCCCCAGGGAATGGCCACCATCGACTGCGGCCCTGGCGCACCGGCCACCACCACCCATACCCGATCAGGTCCGGGCACCACGGGAATCGCCGGCCACTCCGCCCACCCGGCGGGCCATTCACGCTTGCTGCCGCGTCCTGTCAGCGACGCGCGAGGATTGCGCGCGTGTTCCCAGATGAATTTCCCGATGTCCTTGCGCGTCCATCCGGCCCTTGCCACGAGTTCGGCGTGTTCCGGATTGAGAATCAGCAGCAGGTCGCTCGGCAAATAGGCGTTGTTGCCCCCCAGAGTGGCGGCCACGGACGCGAAGGTTCCCAGCAGCGACTCTGGCGTGGATGAAAGGTGGTCCATGATGTTGTGTGGCGATTCGCACTTCTGCACCCACACGATGGTGTCGTCGGCGCCGACGAGTTCGGTGTGCAGTGGCGGGAACGCACCATCGGGCGCATCGGCGAAACAACAGGTTATCTGCGCCGGCGAACCCAGCGCGGACAGTGTCGCCAGCCCGGGAATGGCGCGACCCACGTTCAGCAGCGCCATCGACACCGCGCGGCCAATGGAAACATTGGCGCGATGGCCCGGCCCCAGGCAACCGCGCCCCGAGGCAAGTCCCGCCGCATGCGCCAGCGGCCCGCTGAAGAGCATCAAGTGCCCGCCCTGATGCGTGGTGATCGATGCCAGGTGCAACTGGTACTGCGGCTGGGCCATGGCCTCCAGCGCTGCGAGCACGAGCGGGAAGCCGCGCGCCTCGCAACCCGCCATCACCGCGCAGGCCGCAGCCTGCTGCACGCTGAGCGGCGCGCCACTCGGGCTCAGCGAAGTCACTACCACCTCGTCGGGCTGGCGCCCACTGGCCACCACCATCCGGGCAACGCGAGCATCCGTGGGTTCGATCACCGGCAGGCCGTCCGACATGCGCTGGGCATGCGCGAACTCGGAAAAATCCGGGTACGAAGAAGGGTCGCCGTCGCCGCGGGCCAGCCCACGCACGAATCGGAAGCGCCGTGCGAATGCCGCGTGCAGGTCATCGACCGCTGTAACCAACCCTGCGGCCATATCCCCGGCCGCGCCGCGAGCGGCAGCTGCGAGCGACTCTGCATCCGCCAGCCGATTCGCCGGTACCAGCACGAGCGGCAGCCCGGGGACGGCAAAACTCGCGCTGACCGCCGCCATGTCGATCACCTGGTCGGTGCACAATACGACGCAAGGAATGCCTGCGGCCTCGCAGGCCGCGGCGAACATCACCGTCGGCCCCGCCACGCCGGCATCGCACAATCCGAACACGACACCATCTACGCCGCGGGCCTTCCAGCCGGCGATCCATTGCACATAGTTCGCCACCGGCTCGGTGAGCAGATCGGCGTAGGCGCCCTCCACCGGGCCCATCGCCTGCAACCGCTCCATGAGCGGCGGCACCAGCGGCATCCAGCGATCATAGGGCGGGCTCAGCTTGCCGTTGTCGAAAAACACCAGCGTGCGGAGCTTGCCCGCCGCAGGGCGCGGCGCCAACCGTGCGCCTGCCCGCATCGGCCGCGGATCAATCCAGGACATCGTCACTCTTTGTAGGACGGGTCAATGCGGTCGAGCATGCGCAGCAGCCCCGGCCACTCGCGCATGCCGTTTTTTGATTTGTGGCTGGTCAGGTCGTTGAGGTTGGGCGCCAACGCATCGGCCACGCGCTCCTCCCACTCGGCGGCAGAGACGCTGTTCCGCAGCGGCACGGGCTGTTGCAGGGCGACGGGGTTCATCCTGGCTTGCTCCTCGAAGGGGCCATGAAGCTGACGCAGTGTCCGGGGCATTCTAATGCCACCCAACCCAAGGCGCTCTGCCCGGTCGACCGCGCAGTGCAGGCGCAAGCGACTCCTGCGATACTGCGCAGGGGCACACTATCTTTGGAGCAAGCATGGCGGAAAGCGCGGCTGCGCGGGTGCGGCGCCGTCTCAATCACCCGGTGATCGATGCCGATGGGCACTGGCTGGAATTGATGCCGGTGTTCCTGGAGTTCCTCGCCGAAGTCGCGGGGCCCGGCATGGTGGACGACTTCGTCGCCCGGCTGAAGACCCGCCACGGCCATAGCTGGTTTGCCGCCACGCCGGAAGAGCGCATCCGCAAGCGCATAGCACGCCCGGGCTGGTGGACCTACACCACCAAGCACATCGAGGACCGCGCCGCATCCATGCTGCCCAAGCTGTTCCACGAGCGGCTCGACCACTGGGGCATCGACTTTGCGCTTGTCTATCCCACGATGGGCCTCGACCTGCTGCGGGTCGAGGAAGAACCCTTGCGCCGCGCCCTCGTGCGCGCTTACAACGTCATGGTCGCGGAAATGTTCCGCCCTTTTTCAGACCGCGTTGCGCCAGCAGGCCTGTGCGCCCTCAACACGCCATCCGAAGCGATTGAAGAAGCCGAGCATGCGGTGCGCGCGCTGAACCTGAAGGTGCTGTGCATGAATTGCACGGTGCCGCGGCCCATCCCCGCCGATCTTTGCGCTGACACCGACCCGGCGCGACGGCGCATCTACATCGATTGCCTGGCTATGGACAGCGCCTTTGATTACGAACCGGTGTGGGCGAAGATGACCGAACTCCGGGTGGCCGTCACCAACCACATCGGCAGCATGGGCTGGCCTGACCGAACCTCGCCCTCCAATTTCGTCTCCATCCATCTCGGGCATTTTGCGCAGGCCAACCACGCCTTCGCGCGAGGCCTGTTCATGGGCGGCGTGCTGCAGCGCCACCCGAAGTTGAACTTCGGCCTGCTCGAGGGCGGTGCGGGCTGGGCCTGCAATCTGCTCTCGGACCTGCGCAGCCACTGGCGCACGCGCAATGCACAGGCGGTCGAGGCCAACTGCCTGCCAATGAACCTGGATCGCGCGAAATTGCGATCGATCATGGAAGCGGCAACGCAGGGCGACAGGCGCTTCGCAGGCAAACTCGACGATATCCTGGCGCGCAATCTGGAAGCGCAGCGCCCGTTCACCTCGCCGGAGGAACTGACTGAACGCCATCTTGGCGCCGACGATTTCTCGCGGGTCAGGATCGCCACCGAGGACGAAATCTCCACGATTTTCACTCGGAACATCTACATCGGCTGCGAAGCCGACGACCCCATGACACCGGTCGCGTTCGACCCGCGGCACCGGTTCGGCGTGAAGCCCGTGCTGGGCTCGGACATTTCGCATTTCGACGTAACCGATGCTGCCAAGGTACTGGAAGAGGCATGGGAAATGGTCGAGCACAACCTGATCACCGAGGCGAACTTTGCGGAATTCACCTTCGGCAATGCCGTGGCACTGCATGGCGGCATGAACCCCGACTTCTTCAAGGATACGACCATAGAGTCCAGCGCGGCGGCGGAACTCAAGAACACGCAGTAGCGGCCACACATTCATTCACCGCATTTGATTCCTGCAGGGCAACCCAGAGGAGGAAGCACCATGAAGCGAGACATTGGAAGCTGGACACTTCCCGGATTATTGGCGCGGTTCATTGTCACATTGGCAGCGCTGGTCGGCGCGGCGCCACAGCAGGCATTCGCGCAGGCGGCAACTGCCGCCGACTGGGACAAGGTGATCGCTGCGGCGAAGAAGGAAGGCAAGGTCACGCTCTATACCGCCACCGTGGTGCCTGTCATGCAGCGCATCGCCGCCGACTTCGCCAAGGTCCACCCCGATATCACGCTGGAGTGGTTCCGCTATGCCAGCGGACCGCTGATGGCCAAGGTGGATCAGGAGCGGCTGTCCAACGCGCAAAGCGCCGACGTGGTGTCTTCCACCGAGGCAGGCTGGTTCGAGGATCGCGCCAAGGAAAATCTGCTGATCCGCCCGATCGGGCCCGATGCGGCAAGGTTTCCGTCCCGCTACCAGCTGGGCGCCGGCAATACGGCGGCCATCCTGTCGATGGACGCGCTCACGATCATGATCAATACCAACCTCGTGAAAACTCCTGTGCAGACCTATGCCGACCTGCTGAGACCGGAGTTCAAGGGCAAGATTGGCACCCTCGACCTGCTCTCGACAACCGTGGTGGCCTGGGCCTATTGGCTGGACGAAACCTATGGCGCGGGAACCCTGGAGAAGCTCGCCGCGCAACAACCGCGCCTGTACGTCAGCACGGCGGGCGGCGGCCAATCCTTGTCCTCCGGGGAATGGGCAGTGGCTGCCTACATCAATTCTGGCGCGGGGGTTCCGGTGGTGCAGTCCGGCGCGCCGGTCAGGGTGGTGTACGTGAAAGGCGCCCTTGCCGTGACCTTTGTCGGGGCCATCGTCAAATGGGGACGCAATCCCAATGCGGCGCAGGTGTTGATGAACTACATGATGAGCGTGCGCGGCCAGAGCATCTGGAACGGCAACGGCGACTCCGCGAGCCCGCTGCCCAACATCCCGAACAGCCTCGATGCCAACAGCCTGCAGCGCATCGATTTCTCCAAGTTCCCGCCGGAACGCGTCAAGGAGATGACGGCGCGCTGGAACAAGCTGTTCAAGTAACCTTACCGTTGCCTCACGGCCGACTCAGTCCGAGTTGGCGTTAGGACGCAAGAAAGGATCAGCACCATGCATGACCCGCAATTCGATGTCGTCTGGCCGCTGGCACGGCACGCACAGACGAACGCGCCCACTGCAGGCACGGCGCCTGTGCGAGCGCGCGCAGCCCTCGACCTCAACAGCGCCACCGTCGCCTTCCTGTGGACCTACAACCGCAAGGGCGACCGCATGTACGACATCATGAAGGGCACGCTGCGCGGCGAGTATCCGGACATCCGCTTCGTCGACTACGACGCCTTTGGCAATATCCACGGCGCGAGCGAGCGTGAAGTGGTCGCCGCGATCCCACAACTGCTCCAACAGCACAAGGCCGACGTCGCCGTCATCGGCGTCGCCGGCTGAGGGAGCTGCACGCCCGCCGTGTCGCGGGCCTACCTTGCGGCAGAACAGGCCGGTGTTCGCGCCATCGCCGTCACCGCCACCGCCTTCATGGGCATGCAGCGCGCCACCGGCAAGGCCATTGGCCTGCCCGACCTGCGCATCGCCGAGTACCCCGGCGTCATCACCATCGATGGCGAGGAGACCTTCGACCGCAACGTGCGCGAACGCGTGTTCCCGGAGTTGATGGAGCGGATCCGCGAGCCGGTGAAGGCGGTTGTGGCCGAAGCCGCCGACCCGGCGCCGCGCGACATCGTCTGCCGCGGCAGCTTCGACGACATCCAGGAGCATTTCCATCGCCGGCTGTGGAGTGATGGGCTGCCCATCGTGCCACCGACGCTCGACCGCGTCGAACGTTTCCTCGAATTCACCGACCGCGATCCCGACGAAATACTCGGCGTGCTGCTGCCAGAGATGCGCGAAGCCACGGTGTGGAGCGTCGCGGTCAACGGCGTCATGGCAGGCTGCCGGCCGGAGTACTTCCCCATCCTGCTGGCGGTGGTCGAAGCCGTCGCAGACCCGGAGTTCAGGTTGCTGCACGCCGGGGCAACACCGGGATGGGAGCCGCTGGTCATCGTCAGCGGCGATCTCGTGCGCACGCTCAACTTCAACTATCAGGCCGGGGCCATGCGCGTCGGCTCCCAGGCCAACACCAGCATCGGACGCTTCCTGCGCCTGTTCATGCGCAACGTCGCCGGCCTGCGCAGTTTTCCCGGGCAGACCGACAAAGGCACGCTGGGCATGACCTTCAACGTCGCGCTGGCCGAGAACGACGAGGCTGTCATCGGCATGGGCTGGCAGCCCTTTCGCGTCGATCGGGGCTTTGCGCGCGAGGACACGGTTGTCACGGTGCAAAGCGTGGTCGCCATCAGCCCGCCCATCTACAGCGGTGGCGATACGCCCGAGACGCAGCTTGAATTCATCACCAGCATCTTCGGCACGACCTGCGGGCCGTGGACATTCTCCGGGCTTGTGTACGGCAACTGGCACCCGCTTTTGGTGATGAGTCCGGTGGTGGCCAAGGTGTTCGCCGACAACGGCTGGACCAAGGACCGCATTCGCCAGCACCTGTACGATTCGCTGAAGATTCCCGCCAGCACCATGGAGCGTTATTTCTGGCACGTCGCCGCCAGCCGCTGGAAGGTAAAGGACGCCGTGCTTGAGGGCACCATCCCGGCACTCTATGCCGCATCCGACGACCCGGACCGCCTCGTCCCCATGTGCCTCAAGGCCGAGTGGATAAACATCGTGCTGGCCGGCGATCCCGGCCGCAACCAGTCGCGCGCCTACATCAACAATCACGAACATGGCGTGCCGGTGAGCCGGCGCGTGGTGCTGCCGGCAAGATGGAAAGAATTGCTGGCGAGTGCACAGCCGAAAGCGTCAACTACTTGAGGAGAAATAGATCATGAATTCGGTGTTCTTTGCATCAGCGATCTCGTATCGCCGGCTTCTTGTGAACCTCTCCCTTGGACTGGCATTCGTGTTCAACGCGGGACTGGCGATGGCGCAGGCCAGCTCCCCCGACCTAGATGCCCTCGTCAAGGCGGCCAAGGCCGAAAGTGAACTCACCTTCTACACTTCCAACTCGGAAAACGTCGGCAGGCGGATCGGCACCGCGTTTACGGCCAAGTACGGCATCAAGACCCAGTTCGTCCGACTGAACAGCGTACCGCTGCAGCAGCGCTACTCGACCGAGGCCGAGACCGGGAACTTCGCCGCCGATGTCATCTTCATTGCAGGCAATGCCACTGCCTACGCCGCGGAAGGCGTAAAGAAGGGCTGGATCGAGTCGGTCTCGGAGGCGGGACTCCCGGTCATCCGGTCCGGCGAATTTCCGCGCGCGTTCAATCGCGGCCCCACGGCCATCGTGCAGGTATCCCCCTGGCTCATCTTCTTCAACACGGACAAGGTGAAGGGCGCCGACGTGCCGAAGGACTGGCCGGACCTGCTCGATCCCAAATGGAAGGGCCAGGTGCTGCTGGCCGATCCGCGTGCATCGGACGCCCACATTCCATTGTGGAGCATCATCCTCGACAAGTACGGCGAGGAGTTTTTCCACAAGTTGCGCGCCCAGGGACTGCGGGTGTTTGCCGGCGGCCCGCCCACCATCCAGTCGC
>CAXNGL010000033.1:0-16437 GCA_964201515.1 Burkholderiales bacterium | reverse complement strand
CTCGACGCTCTCGAACCGGATGTCGTTCGAGTCGCCTTCCACCAGCACGGCGCAGGAGGCCGCGCAGATATTGCCGACGGCGCGCGACCGGATGTTCGGAATGGGCAGTCCGAGAATGGCGCGGGCGTGCAACGCGAACTCCGAAAGATCCTGCGAGATCAGCGTGACAAGGCCGGTGTCGTGCGGGCGCGGCGATACCTCGCTGAACCACACGCGTTCACCCTTGACGAAGAGCTCCACGCCGAAGATCCCGCGCCCTCCCAGATTACCGGTCACAGCGGCGGCGATGCGCCGCGCCTCGTCCAGCGCCGCGGCGCTCATCGGTTGCGGCTGCCAGGACTCACGGTAATCGCCGTCGATCTGCAGGTGCCCGATCGGGTCGCAGAAACTGGTTTCGATGCCCGCTGGCCCCTGATGGCGCACGGTGAGCAGGGTGATCTCGTAGTCGAAGTCGATGAAGCCCTCGACGATGACACGCCCCTCGCCGGCGCGGCCGCCGGCCTGGGCATACTCCCAGGCGGCGTTGATGTCGCCGGCATTGCGGACGATGCTTTGTCCCTTGCCCGAGGAGCTCATCACCGGCTTCACCACGCAGGGCATGCCGAGAGCCGTTATTGCCGCGCGGTAGTCGGCGAGCGTGTCCGCGAAGCGATAGGCCGAAGTGGCGAGCCCGAGTTCCTCCGCGGCGAGGCGCCGGATGCCTTCGCGGTCCATGGTGAGGCGCGCCGCACGTGCCGTGGGAATGACGGTGAAGCCTTCGCGCTCGAGCTCGATCAGCGTGGGCGTGGCGATGGCCTCGATCTCCGGCACGATGAGCTGCGGGCGCTCGGCCTCGATCACGCGCCGCAACGCAGCGCCATCCAGCATGCTGATCACATGTGACCTGTGTGCCACCTGCATCGCCGGCGCGTTGGCGTAACGATCCACGGCGATTACCTCGCAGCCGTAACGCTGTAACTCGAGGGCCACTTCCTTTCCGAGCTCGCCGGAACCGAGCAGTAGGACGCGAGTACCTGAGGGGGAGAGGGGCGTGCCGAGGGTGGTCATTGGGTTTCGGAAGTTATGATCAATTCAATGGTCATGTTTCCGCTGCTATTGGATAAACAACGGAAATATTATCAAAGCTTTGGCGGCATTCCCGCCCGGCCTACTTTTGCCATGCATCCTTCAGCGTTACTGAACGATTGAAGTCCGGCGCGCCGGTGACCGGGTCAAGGCGATCCGGAACGAAAGAGCCGTGGCGCTCGAACTGGTAGTGTTCCCCAGGCTTGGCGCTGCGCAACGACGGTTCCAGCTGCGCGGTCACGGTCTTCACCGACTCGGGATTGAGGTCGAGGATGAAGTCGCGCTCGACGCCATCGACGCTACGGCCCGGGTGCGGCGCCTTGAAGAGGCGGTCGTACAACTTTACTTGCGCAGCAAAGGCGTGCCTGGCGCTCACCCAGTGGATGTTTCCCTTGACTTTGTAGGTGTCGGAGCCGGGCGTGCCGGACTTGCTGTCAGCGAAGTAGTTGCAATGCACAGCTGTGACGTTGCCCGCGGCATCCTTTTCCCATCCGGTGCACTCGATAACGAAGCCATAGCGCAGGCGCACCTTGTTGCCGGGGGTGGGTTCTCCCGCGGGATTGACGCCGGGCGCAAACAACCGAAAGTAGCCCTTGGTGGGCGTTTCCATGAAGTCCTCACGTTCGATCCACAACTCTTTTGCGAACGGCACGGCGCGCTTGCCCCAGTCCGGCTTCTGCGGATGGTTGGGGGCGTGGCACTCTTCTTCCTTGCCCTCCGGGTAGTTGTCGATGATGAGCTTCAGCGGGTCGAGCACGGCGGTGCGGCGCGGGGCGCGCTCGTTCAGGTCCTCGCGCATGCACTCCTCGAGCGTGGCGTAGTCGATCCACGAATCGGACTTGGACACGCCGATGCGCTCGGCGAACAGGCGAAAGCCCTCCGGCGTGTAGCCGCGCCGGCGCGCGCCCACCAGCGTGGGCATGCGCGGGTCGTCCCAACCGTCGACGAGTTTTTTCTCGACCAGTTCGATGAGCTTCCTTTTGGACAGCACCACGTAGGTGAGGTTGAGGCGCGCGAATTCGTACTGGCGCGGCACCGGGCGCTGCAGCAGTTTTCCCTCGGCGAGCTTTTCCAGCAGCCAGTCGTAGAACGGGCGCTGGTCCTCGAACTCCAGGGTGCAGATGCTGTGGGTGATGTTCTCCAGCGCATCCTCGATGGGGTGGGCGAAGGTGTACATCGGGTAGATGCACCAGGTGTCCCCGGTGCGGTGGTGGGTGGCGCGGCGAATGCGGTAGATGGCCGGGTCGCGCAGGTTGATGTTGGGCGAGGCCATGTCGATCTTGGCGCGCAGCACGTGCTCACCATCTGGGAAGCTGGCCTCGCGCATGCCGCGGAACAGCGCAAGGTTCTCCTTCACGCTGCGCTCGCGATAGGGGCTGGGCTTGCCCGCTTCGGTGAGCGTGCCGCGCAGCGTGCGCATCTGCTCGGCGGACAGGCTCTCGACGTAGGCGTTGCCGGTCTCGATAAGGTATTCGGCGGCTTCATACATGAAGTCGAAGTAGTCGCTGGCGAAATACAGGTGCTCGGTGCCGAAGGCATCCCAGCCGAAGCCCAGCCACTTCACGGCATCGAGGATGGCGTCAACGTACTCCTGCTCTTCCTTCTCCGGGTTGGTGTCGTCGAAGCGCATGTGGCAGACGCCGCCGTAGTCGCGCGCCAGGCCGAAGTTGAGGCAGATCGATTTCGCGTGACCGAAGTGCAGGTAGCCGTTCGGCTCGGGCGGGAAGCGGGTGCGGATCTTGGTCGGGTCGGCCGGCTTGCCGGCGTGTGTGACAGCCGCTCCCGGTTGGCCATTCCAGGTGCGCGAGGCGTAGGTGCCCCGGGCGAGGTCGTCTTCGACGATGTGCCGGATGAAATTCGACACCGCGGGTGCCGCGGCAGGCGAGGCCGAGGGCTGGACTGCGGGCGCAGTGGGCTTCTTGGACATGGGGGGCGGGACTGCCTGCGAAGTTGACAAGAAACAAAGTCAGTCCCGATTCTACCGTAGGCCCCACGACACTAACCGCAGCAACCGCGATCGGACGCCGGGGGGTGCGCAACCTTTGCAGGCGCCGTGCAGGATGCGCTGCCCGCGTGCCTGGAGGTCAGCCCTTCCTGGCGCGCGAGGTGGGCTTTAGCAGCGCATCGCCGTCGATGACCACGGTGTCCTTGACCGTGCAAACCGTGGACATGGTGACGCGGCCCTTGGCGAGGTCGATTTCCTTCACGGTGACGGTTGCCTTGACCGTGTCGCCGGGACGCACCGGCGCCTTGAAGCGCAGGTTCTGGCCCATGTAGACCACGCCGGGTCCGGGCAGGCGGTTGGCGATGGCGGCCGAGATGATGCTGGCGGTGAGTATGCCGTGGGCGATGCGGCCCTTGAAAGGTGTGGTGGCCGCGAATTCGTCGTCGATGTGGATGGCGTTGTTGTCGCCGGATACGCCGACGAACATGCTGATGTCGGCATCGGTGATCGTTTTGGTGAAGGTGGCCTGCATGCCGACCGTGAGATCCTCGATGTCGTAGCCATTCAGGACATTCATGTCGTGCTCCCGTTCAGTGTGGATGTCGGGAATCTACACGAAAATCATCTTGAAACTCAAAACGAACCTGCGCCAAACATTAGTGTTGATCGACTGCACGGCAAGGCAGAAGAAAGACTGCCCGGGTGGGGCATGCACACCCGTCGGGTTCCTGTAGCGCGCCGAGGGAGGGGCGGCGCGGACCGGGGTGGCCCGGCGGGCATGCATGGGTTGCGCAGGCGCGAATCCGCTCGAGGGCGGTTGCGCCTGCGCCGTGGTTAGCGGGCGTCCGGTATGGCGCTGACGCCCACGGTGACCTGCGGTCCGGGGTTGTAGGGCATGGTGGTGATGACATCGCGACCGTTGAAGCGGTACACCACGGTGTAGCCCTTGACCACGTCGCGCGTTGTCTCGATGCGGCGGCAGGGTTGTTCCACGTATTGGGGGGGCGGCGGGGTTGCAGATTGCCGGTTGCCGACGTGATCGCCGATGACTGCGCCGGCAATGGCGCCGCCGGCCGTGGCGATGACGTTGCCGTTGCCCTGGCCGACCTGCTTGCCGAGGATGGCGCCGGCGATGCCGCCGATGATAGGGCCCATCAGCGAGCGCTCCTGCTCCGGTGCGCGGGCCGTCGGGCGATAGTACTGCTCGCGTCCGCAGTCGCTGGAGATGTCGGTGATTTTCTCCAGGATGGGCGTTGCGGAGATGACCTTGG
This sequence comes from Burkholderiales bacterium, assembly GCA_964201515.1. GTDB lineage: Bacteria > Pseudomonadota > Gammaproteobacteria > Burkholderiales > SG8-39 > CAIYPG01. The sequence goes on along the minus strand of CAXNGL010000033.1, from coordinate 12,156 downwards.
CGGTTTCGGTAATGTCTGCCGCGTGCAGTCCGAACGCGGCGCCGCTCATGGCGAGGGCGAGGGTTGCAGCGGTGGTGAGGCGGGCAGTGGTGAGGCTCGGTGTTGTTTTCATGGTGTGCTCCCCGTGTGGTGAACGAATCGACATGGATGCATCGACACGACCCCATTTGAGCAGTCCGGTGTAAGCGCGATGTGACCGCCAGGTAACGATTTGTAAGGGGCGGTACCCCGCTGCAGCGGTTGGAAAATCCGGCGCGCGAGACCCAGTGCAGGACGCTCAGTCGGGCGAGGCGCGGTGTCGCGCAGCAACACGGGCTCATTGCCGGATCGGGCGGGATATCATGGGCCCTTGGTCCTGGTTTCCCTCGGTCTTGTTTTCCTTCGGTTTTCCTCAGCGACGTCACTGCGTGTCCATTCACTTCACGTTCGGCCTGACTTTTCTCGGCTTCATGGCCGCACTGTCTACCCGCCTGCTGATCTCGTTGCTGGCGCTCGAGCAGGGGGCGCCGCCGGCGACGGTGGGCATCCTGACCTCGATCCTGGCCCTCTTTCCGCTCGCCTTGTCCTTCCTGATCGGCAACCTGGCCGATCGCTACGGTTCGCGCTGGTTGCTGGTGTTCAGCGCCGCAACGACCGCGTGCGGACTCCTGATCCCCGTCTTCGTGACCGGCGTGGGTGCGCTGTACTTCACGGCCTTGCTGGCGGGACTGGGATTTTCGGCCAATACCGTGGTGCTGCAGAACCTCGTGGGCATACAGAGCAAGCCCGAGGAGCGGACGCGAAACTTCAGCAATTACAGCCTGGTCACCGCCTCCTGCCTGCTGCTCTCGCCCTTGCTGACCGGCGCCCTGGTGGAATTCGCCGGCCGTGCTCCGGCCTGCCTGTATGTCGGCACCCTGAACGGCTGCTCCATCCTCATGTTGCTGGTGTGGGGCGGCAGATTGCCACCTGGCAGCGGCCGTGCCAAGGCGCCTGGAGAGAAGGCCACGATTGGCGGCGGCCGCGACATGTGGCGCGCGCTGGCCGTGAGCACCTGCGTGCAACTGAGCGTTGACTTGTTCCAGTTCTGCATCCCGGTGTACGGCCACAATATCGGCCTGACCGCATCGGAGATCGGCCTGGTGATGGGTGGTTTTGCGGCGGCGGCCTTCGTCGCCCGCGTCGCCATGCCGCGGATGATCGCCCGCCTGGGCGAACTGCGGCTGCTCGCCTGGTCGTTCTGGCTGGGCGCCGCGGCCTTTCTCCTGATTCCCTTGTCGCACAGCGTGGCCGTGTTGTCCCTGATTTCGTTTGCGTTCGGCATCGGCATGGGCTGCAGCACGCCCTTGTCCATCATGCTCATGTTCAGCCACTCGCCCGAGGGCCGCTCTGGCGGCGCACTCGGGCTTCGCCTGACCGCCAACAACACCTTGCGCGTGATCGGCCCGACGCTGTTTGGCGCCATCGGCTCGGTATTCGGACTGTTGCCGATTTTCGTGATCAGCGCGGCGGTGATGGCAGCGGGCGGCATGCTGAGCCGTGCGGGCGTGCCGCGTCAGCGACGCTGACCGCGATGGCGGCGTCGATTTGCCTGGTGCTGGCCCTCCTGACGTTTGTGTCGATGACGGGTGCGCGGCTGCTCCTGACCCTGTATGCCATCGAATTCGGGGCCCAGCCCTTTACCGTCGGGATGCTGATCGCCACCTTGCAGGTGGTTCCGCTGCTGGTGTCGTTGCCCATGGGCAGGCTTGCCGACCGCAATGGCACGCGCTGGCTGATGATGCTCGGGTTTGCCGCCGTATCGGGTGCGATGCTATTGGCGTGCTTCCAGCCCTCGCTGACGATCCTGTTCGTGGCATCCGCCTTGAACGGGGTGTTGCTGGGCGTCAATGGTGTGGCCCTGCAAAGCGTGATGGGCGTCGTGTCGCGCCCGGAACAGCGCGCGCGAAATTTCAGCAATCTTGCGCTGGCCGGGTCTGCGAGCAACTTCGTCGGCCCGCTACTGGCCGGGGTGTCGATCGACCAGCTCGGATATGCTGGCGCGAGCCTGGTGCTGCTGTCAGTGGCGGTGATGGGCATGCTGGCCTTGCTGGCCTGGGGCGAGCGCCTGCCCGCCGGCAGGGGGCGACGCGCCGCGCACGCGGGCCGCGGCCTGCCGCCATTGCGCGGGCTGTGGCAGCTGCTCATGGTGAGTGCGCTGGTGCAGGTATGCACGGACCTGTTCCTCTTCTACGTGCCGGTGTACGGGCGCAGCATCGCCCTGTCGGCAACCAGCATTGGCGTGATCACCGCGGCGTTTGGTGTCTCCACAGTGCTCATGCGCGCCATCATGCCGAACCTGTTGCGTCGGCTGGGCGAAGCGCGGATGCTCGCCTACTCGTTCTACCTTGCGGCAGCGGGCTTCATGCTCATTCCCTTCTTTACCGCCGTTGCACCCCTGGTTGCAGTGTCCTTCCTGATCGGTATCGGCGCCGGGAGCGGGCAGCCGATCACCATGATGATGGTGGTGGCGCGCTCGGCCGAAGGTCGTTCCGGGGAAATGCTCGGGCTGCAACTGACCGCCAATGGCATTGCGCGGACCGGCGGCCCGGCCCTGCTGGGTGTGGCCGGTTCATTGGTGGGCCTTGCGCCGGTATTCGTCATCAGTGCGCTGTTGATGGTGCTGGGAGGCGTGGTGAGTGCGGGCACCATCGCCCGGCAGGCCGGCCGCGCCGGAACGCACGGGAAGGGCCAGTGACCAGGGGGGCAATCCGGTGTGATAATTACTATCAAAACTGAATGTAGGTCTACGCTAATCATAGCTAGACAGAGTAATTAATATCAATTTATCCGCGTCGACCTCAGTGGTTGAGGATTTTCGACAGGAATTCGCGGGTGCGCTCGTTGGCGGGGTTGGCGAAGAATTCGCCGGGCGCGTTCTGTTCCACGATCTGGCCCTGGTCCATGAACACGATGCGGTCGGCGATGGAGCGCGCGAATCCCATTTCGTGCGTCACGCACAGCATGGTGATGCCCTGGCCGGCCAGCTCGATCATGACGTCCAGCACTTCCTTGATCATTTCCGGGTCGAGCGCCGAGGTGGGCTCGTCGAGCAGCATGATCTTGGGCGTGAGGCACAGGGCGCGCGCGATGGCCACGCGCTGTTGCTGGCCGCCGGAGAGCTGCAGCGGGTATTTGTGCGCCTGGTCGGCGATGCGCACCCGCTCGAGCTGCGCCATGGCGCGCTCGCGGGCATCGTTGAGCGGCAGCTTGCCGACCCAGGTGGGTGCGAGGGTCAGGTTCTCCAGCACCGACAGGTGCGGGAAGAGGTTGAATTGCTGGAACACCATGCCGACCGAGCGACGCACCGCCTCGATGGCCTGCGGGTCGTCGCTGAGCTCCACGCCGTCCACGATCAGGCGCCCCTCCTGGTGTTCTTCCAGCCAGTTGACGCAACGAATCAGCGTTGACTTGCCGGAGCCGGACGGGCCGCAGATGACGATGCGCTCGCCACGCGCAACCGAAAGGTCGATGTCGCGCAAGGCGTGGAACTGCCCGTACCACTTGTTCACCTTGTCGAACTTGATGATGGCCCTGTCGTCGGCGTTGCTCATTGCGTTTTTCCGGTGGCCTGGTTGCTCACGGCGAGGCGTCGTTCAACCCAGCGGCTGTATGAAGACATGGCATAGCAGCCGATCCAGTAGATGACGGCGATGAACAGGTAGGCCTCGAAGTAGAACGGTCGCCAGTCGGTGTCGCCGCGCAGTGCCAGGCCCAGTGCGCCGGTCAGCTCGTACAGGCTCACCACGGTGACCAGCGAAGTGTCCTTGAAGGTGCTGATGAAGCTGTTCATGATGGCCGGCACTACGTGCCTGAGCGCCTGCGGCAGCGCGATGCGCCGCTGCATCTGCCAGTAGCTAAGGCCCAGCGACTTGGCGGCTTCGATCTGTCCGGCCGGAATCGCCTGCAGTCCGCCGCGCACGACTTCGGCAAGATAGGCTGCGGCGAACAAGGTGATGCCCGCCAGCACCCGTAGCAGCACATCCGGCGTCATGCCCGGCGGCAGGAACAGGGGAAACATGAACGAGGCCATGAACAGCACCGAGATCAGCGGCACGCCGCGAACCAGCTCGATGTAGCCGATGCAGGCTGCGCGCACCGCCGGCAGGTGCGACAGGCGGCCCAGCGCTGCCAGTACCGCGATAGGAAATGCGGCGGCAATTCCCAGCGTGGACAGCAGCAGCGTCAGCGGCAGGCCGCCCCAGCGCGCGGTCTCCACATACGTCAAGCCGGCCACGCCGCCGCGCATGAGGAGGAAGAACGCGGCGAAGGCGCCCAGCCACGCCGGCGCCAGCCAACGCTTCCAGCAGCGCGGCAGGCAACTGGCCGCCAGCATGAGCACGAGGATGAGCGAGGCGAGCAGCGGCCGCCAGTGATCGGCATGCGGGAAGCGCCCGAACAGGATGACGCGGTACTTCTCGGCGACGACGCCCCAGCATGCGCCCGGCTGCGCGGCGGCATGGGCGACGGCACGGCAGGCGGCGTTATCGTTGCTGAACACCGCGTTGAAGATCGCCCAGTCCATGAGGCGCGGCAGGAACCACACGAGGAGCGCCGCGATGATGGCGGTCGCGAGGCCGTTTTTCCAGTCGGGAAACAGGTGCGTGCGAATCCAGGCGCGCGCGCCCAGCATGCGCACGGGGGCAGGGCGCGCGTGGATGGCGACGAAGGTGGCGGACATGCTCAACGTTCCCTGATCGCGGCGCGGCTGTCATACCAGTTCATCAGCCATGCTGTCGCCAGCGACAGCATGAGATAGATCACCATGATGACGACGATGCACTCCACTGCGCGACCGCTCTGGTTGAGCGTGGTATTGGCCACCGAGACGAGGTCCGGGTAGCCGATGGCCACGGCGAGCGACGAGTTCTTGGTCAGGTTGAGGTATTGGTTGGTCAGCGGCGGGATGGTGACGCGCAGTGCCTGCGGCAGCAGCACGAGGCGCAGCGCCTGGCCGCGCGACAGGCCCAGCGCGCCGGCTGCCTCCACCTGCCCGTGCGGCACTGCCTGGATGCCGGCGCGCACGGCTTCGGCGACGAACGCCGCGGTGTAGATCGCGAGGCCGACAGTGATGGCGAGGAACTCCGGCGTCAGCGACCCGCCGCCGGCGAGGTTCATCTCGCCGGTCCGCGGGATGTCCAGGCCTGACGGCATCCCGCCCAGCACCCAGCCGGCGACACTCGACGCGGCAACCAGGCCGAGCATCGGCCAGAAGACCGCGCGCGCCTGGCCGCTTTGCTCGAAGTGCCGCCGCGCGCGCTGCCGGTAGCGCCACGCGAGGACCAGGCCGAGGACGAAGCCGATGAGTGTCAGGAGGTGCCCAGCTTCCCACACTGGCAGCGGGTAGGACAGGCCGTTCTTGCTGAGGAAGACGCCGGAGTCGGCAAACAGGAGCGGTTGCAGGGTTGCCGTGGTGTCCGGCAGCCATTCCGTCAAGAGCAGGTACAAGACCAGCAACTGCAGCAGGACGGGAATGTTGCGGAACAGATCCACATAGCCCTTGCACAGCGAACGCAGCAGCAGGTTTCGCGACAGCTGCCCGATGCCGATCAGCGTGCCGAGCAGCGTGCACAACACGATCCCCGCGACCGCGGTGCGCAGCGTGTTGCCCAGCCCGATCAGGAAGGCCTTCCAGTACGGGTCGCCGGAGTCGAAGTCGATGATGCTTTCGCCGATGGCAAAGCCGGCCGGCTGCAGAAGGAAGTCGAAGCCGCTCTGGATGCCGCGGGTGCGCATGTTCTCCAGGGTGTTGCGCGTGAGGTACCAGGCGACCAGCGAGAGCGCCAGGACCAGCGCCAGTTGCCATAGCAGCCCGCGGGTGGCCTGGCTGCGCCAGCGCCAGCGCCGCCCTGCGGAGGGCGGCGGCTGTCGCGGTGGTATGGCGGGACCGCCGGTCAAGGCAGCGCCGCCCGCGGGCAGATGTCGCGGCTGGCGCAGCCCGCGGCGACGCTGGCTATCGGACCGGCGGCGCGTACATCAGGCCGCCCTTGTTCCAGAGGTTGTTCAGCCCGCGCGGCAGCTTGAGGGGCGACTTGGGGCCGACGTTGCGCTCGAAGATCTCCCCGTAGTTGCCGGTGGCCTTGATGGCGCGATAGGCCCAGTCCTTCTCAAGACCCAGCAGCTTCCCGCTGTCCTCGGCGGTGCCCAGGATGCGCTGCACCGACGGGTTGTCGCTCGTTTTCATCTGGTCCACATTGGCCTGCGTGACGCCATACTCCTCGGCCTCTAGTAGCGCGTAGATCACCCACTTGGCAATGGCGAACCACTCGTCGTCGCCGCGTCGGACCATGGGGCCCAGCGGCTCCTTGGAAATGATCTCGGGCAGGATGACGAAGTCGTCCGGATTCTGCGCTTCCTTGTTGCGAATGGAGGCCAGGCCTGAGGCGTCGGTGGTGTAGGCCTGGCAGCGTCCGGCGAAGAACGCCTTGAAACTTGCCTCGAAGCCCTCGAACACCACGGGTTTGTACTTCAGCTTGTTGGCGCGGAAATAGTCGTTGAGGTTCTTCTCGGTGGTGGTGCCCGACTGCACGCAGACGGCGGCGTTGTTGAGCTGCTTGACGCTTTTCACCTTCAGTTTCTTCGGCACCATGAAGCCCTGGCCGTCGTAGTAGGTGACTGCCGTGGCATTCAGGCCAAGCGAGGCATCGCGTGTCAGTGTGAAGGTGGTGTTGCGCGACAGGATGTCGATTTCTCCCGACTGCAGGGCGGTGAAGCGCTGCTGCGCATTCAGCGGCACCCACTTCACCTTGCTGGCGTCGCCCAGCACGCTGGCGGCGATGGCGCGGCAGATGTCCACATCCAGGCCTGCCCAGTTGCCCTGGCTGTCGGCAGCGCCGAAGCCGGCCAGCCCGGTGTTGACGCCGCAGATGACCTGGCCGCGCTGCTTGATGCCGTCGAGCGTCTTGCCGGCGTGGGCGGATGCGGAGCACAGCCAGATGCCCGCCGCGATAGCGGTGAGTCCAATTCCTTTGAGCCGGTTCATGGTGGTTTCCTTTCAATCGGGGGAGGGGACTTGCGGAGGTGCGCGCGGGAAGCGCCCGGGACATTGGAACAAAAATTCAATGCGTTGGCAAACCATGGTGCGGGCAAACCGAGGGGGCGGGAATCGGGGGTAAGCGCGTGCCTGTCGCAGGGTCAGGTCGGATGTCCCTGCTCCGACTGAGCCGGCCAATTTGGCTCGCGACGCTGTTATAGTGTGCGTATGTGGCAGTGCGGCATTTTCCGGGATTGGGCAGCGCCGGTCCTATTTTGAATAGAACAAGACAGAGGGAGTTTATGAAGCCCATGACTTACAACTGCATCCTGACCGAAAAGCGCGGCCGCGTGGGCCTGATCACCCTCCACCGCCCGACCGTGCTCAATGCGCTGAACGACGAACTGGTGGACGAACTTGGCGCAGCGCTGGTTTATTTCGAGTCGGATGACTCGATCGGCGCCATCGTCCTGACCGGCAGCGACAAGGCATTTGCCGCCGGCGCCGACGTCCAGGCCATGAAGGACTACACCTACATGGATGTGTTCAAGTCCCAGTACATTACCCGCAACTGGGAACAGATCAACATGGTACGCAAGCCTGTTATTGCAGCCGTTGCCGGTTTTGCCCTTGGCGGCGGCTGTGAACTGGCCATGACCTGTGACTTCATCATTGCCGCCGACAACGCCAAGTTTGGCCAGCCTGAAATCAAGCTCGGCATCATCCCGGGTGCCGGCGGCACGCAGCGCCTGCCGCGCGCGGTGGGCAAGGCCAAGGCCATGGACATGGTGCTCACGGGTCGCATGATGGACGCCGCGGAGGCTGAACGTGCCGGGCTGGTGTCGCGCGTGGTACCTCTTGACAAGTTGCTCGAGGAAGCGCTTGCCGCGGCCACCCAGATTGCCAATCATTCGATGCCCTCGGTCATGATGGCGAAGCAGGCGGTCAACCGGTCGTTCGAGTCGCAATTGTCACACGGCGTTCAGTTCGAGCGCCAAATGTTCCATTCGCTGTTCGCCACAGATGACCAGAAGGAAGGCATGACGGCCTTCGTCGAGAAGCGCAAGCCGGTCTTCAAGCACAAGTAAGCTTGCGCGGCTCGGCCGGGGTCGCGGTCGTGGTCCTGCCCTGGCGGCTCCGCTCGCATCACCCCCGCTCATGGACGAAGCGCAACGTAGACTGCACACTGGGCCGGCACGCGGTGGTGGCGCGCGCGTTCACTCTGCACCCGAGCGGGACAGTGGCGATTGCGGACTTGCGTGGACAAGCCTCGTGGCCCATCATTGCCGGCGATAAAGTACACCTGCCTGTGCGAACGACGGGCAGTCTTGCGGCCTGGCGATAGGGGGAGTGCATGGAAAAGATCTGGCTGAAAAGCTATCCGCAGGGAGTGTCCGCGGAAATCGACTTGAAGCAGTACAAGTCCCTGGGAGACCTGTTCGAGCAGAGCTGCGCGAAGTTCCGCGACCGCCCTGCCTACTACAACCTGGGCAAAACCATCAGCTATGGTGATCTGGACCGGATGTCACGCGCCTTTGGTGCCTGGCTGCAGTCCAAGGGCCTTCCCAAGGGGGCTCGCATCGCGATCATGATGCCCAATTGCATGCAGTTTCCGATCTGCGCATTCGGCGCATTGCGGGCTGGCTACACGGTGACCAACGTCAACCCGCTGTACACCCCGCGCGAGTTGGAGCTGCAGCTGAAGGATTCCGCAGCCGATGTCATCGTGGTGCTGGAGAATTTTGCGCATGTGCTGCAGCAGGTGCGCGCCCGCACGCAGGTCAAGCATGTGGTGGTGACTTCGCTCGGCGAGCTGCTCGGCCTCAAGGGCATGCTGGTGAACTTCGTGGTGCGCAAGATCAAGAAGATGGTGCCGGCCTGGGACATCCCGGATGCGCTGGGGTTCAAGGACATGCTGGCGCAGGGTGCGGGCATGTCACTCAAGCCGGTCGATGTCGGCCTGGAGGACGTGGCCTTCCTGCAGTACACCGGCGGCACGACCGGCATCTCCAAGGGGGCGACGCTGCTGCATCGGAACATCCTGGCGAACCTGGAGCAATCATGCGCCTGGCTGCGCCCCTTCCTCGATGAGTCGCAACCCCAGGTGATCATCACTGCATTGCCGCTGTATCACATCTTTTCCCTCACGGCGAACGCGCTGCTGATGATGAAGCTGGGCGGGCTCAACATCCTGATCACCAATCCGCGCGATATCCCGGCGTTCATCAAGGAGCTGATCAACAACCGCTTCACGATGTTCACCGGCGTCAACACCTTGTTCAATGCCTTGTTGCAGCACCCGGACCTGGCCAAGGTGGATTTCTCGCGGGTCAAGGTGACGCTGGGCGGGGGCATGGCGGTGCAAAAGGCGGTCGCCGACCAATGGAAAAAGGCGACCGGATGCACGCTGGTGGAAGCCTACGGGCTGTCGGAGACGTCGCCTGCGGTGACCATCAACCCGCTCGACCTGAAGGAATACAACGGCGCCATCGGCCTGCCGATTTCCTCGACCGAGGTATCCATCCGCGGCGACGACGGAAAGGAGTTGCCGATCGGCGAGGCCGGTGAAATATGCATACGCGGCCCGCAGGTCATGGCCGGCTACTGGAACCGCCCGGATGAAACGGCCAAGGTGATGACGGCGGACGGCTACTTCACCAGCGGCGACATGGGCGTGATGGACGACAGGGGTTATGTTCGCCTGGTCGATCGCAAGAAGGACATGCTCAAGGTCTCCGGATTCAATGTCTATCCCAACGAGATCGAAGGCGTGGTGGCGATGCTGCCGGGGGTGCTCGAATGTGCCGTCATCGGTGTGAAGGACGAGCATTCAGGCGAGGTGCCGAAGCTGTTCGTGGTGAAGAAAGATCCGGCACTCACCGAGGACATGATCCGCAAGCATTGCCACGAGAATCTCACCGGCTACAAGCGGCCCAAGTACATCGAATTCCGGACCGAGTTGCCGAAGACCAACGTAGGCAAGATTCTCCGGCGTGCGCTGCGTGACGATGGCGGTTAGCCCGACTTTCTCAACTCGCAACTCGGGGGCAACGTCAAGCGGCTGGCCACCAAGGCGGACATCTAGGTGCTCGCGCAAAGCGATGCACGCATCGATAAGGAGCGCGGCATGCGACGCAAGCGCCTGCGCCGCTACGTCGATCGGCTGTCGGCTTTGCAGCGCCACAAGCTCACGCGCGATCAACTGCTGATGAAGCTGGGCGCAGCCCGGCACGAAGCCGGACGCGCCGCGAAGCTGATCAAGGTCGAAATCGCGACGGGCCGCGCACGCAAGCACGCAAGGCCCGCCTGGAATTCAGGCTCCAGCGCGACAAGCTGCGCCAGATGCGCCGGCACGAAGGCCGTTACCTGCCTGCGGACCAACCTCGAGACACAGGAGCCCGAGCGGCTATGGACGTTTTACATCCAGCTAACCGAAGTCGAGCAGGCCTTCAAGGAACTCAAGCCCGACCTGGCGCTGCGCCCCATCTTCCACCACAGTCAGGATCGCATCGAGGCGCATATCTGCGTCCCGTTCCTTGTCTACTGCCCGCAAGTCACGCTCAAAGCAAGGCTGCGTTCAGTCGCCGGCGGCATCACGCCACGCGAAGTAATAACCCAGTTCCAGACGATGCAGATAGTGGATGTGTGTATCCCGACCACCGACAGGCGCGAACTGGTGCTCTTGCGCGACGCCCAGCCCGAGGCCTAGAGAGCCGCATGCTGCTCGCGCAGCTTCGAATGACATTGCCCCAACAACCACCACCAAAAATCACCGCCAAACAAGCCCGGGGGAAAGCCCCGGCGGACAGCGCAATGTAGTGGAGGCCTGGAGGACCGTAATGCCCAAAATCAACTACTTAGCATTCGTGTCGGTACCCAGTTGAGAAAGTTGGGTTAGTGCTCGCTCTCGCTTCTTCCGGCTAGAGTCAATACTGCTTTTTTTAAAGCAGAATCAGGAAGTTGGTTCGATAGAGCGACGAGCTCTTCGGATGCTTTTGGGGACAATATGGCGTGCTTTTCGGCCTTGGCTGGAGGGCGATTTGCAGGTTGCACATGCACTTCTATTGCGGTAACCTCAATTCCGCTCTTGATCAAATCGCCTTGCAATCCGGGCGCCAGTAGTTTGAGTTTCGAAGCTACTGCACTGTTTTCAGCAAAAATAACGACTTTTCCCTGCTTATAATTGGCAATCGACGAAGATCGCCGAAGATTATTGGGCAGGAGTCCTGCAATAACCGTTCGTAGCTCAATCAGGCGTTGGGCCTGAAAAATCAAGGGCGATATCCCGTCCGCGAGGAAGCTGCGCAGGTTCTTGGGGTGCATGGTGTACGGCCAAATGGAGGCAACATGCATATTATCCTCGTATCAAGACGGCTGACGAAAACAAAGTCACTGACTTTGTCGACGCCGCACCTAGTCGGGGTGGGCTTTGCGATGGCGATGACGGTCCTGCTGCTTGCAGCGGGCCTGTTCTATGTGACATTGCGGCACGCTGCGCAGCTCAAGCTCCCGTACCTGGAAACCGTCGTCCTGTCGGCGCAGGCTCAGGAGTCGCAGCGGAATGAGGCGTTCCTGCGCGAAAACCTCAATGCCATGGCCGTAAAGCTCGGCGAGATGCAGGCCCAACTCATGCGGCTGGACGCGCTCGGTGAACGATTGGCCGCGCTGGCCGGATTCAAGCCCTCCGAATTCCGCTTCAGCGAGACGCCTGGCCGTGGCGGCGCGATTTCGTCGAGCCTGCCGGCAAAGAATCTGTCCGTTGGCGAATTCACCCATCAGATGGAGCAGGTCGCGAGGCAAATGGAAAACCGCAACGACTCACTGGGGATCCTGGAGTCTCAGCTGTTCGACGCGAAGGTCAAGAAGAAGTTGATGCCGACCATTCCCCCGGTGGAAGGAAGCTGGAGCGCCTCGAGCTTCGGGTGGCGGATCGATCCCATCTCCGGAATGCAGGCCATGCACGGGGGCGTGGATTTCATTGCGGATGTCGGAACGCCGATCTTCGCTGCAGCCGGAGGCCTTGTCACGGTCGCTGAGACGCATCACCAATATGGCTTGACGGTCGAAATTGATCACGGAAACGATTTCATGACGCGCTATGCGCATGCTTCCAAGGTGTTCGTGAAGCCGGGAGACGTGGTGCAAAGAGGCCGTAAGGTGGCCGA